>DASYJR010000027.1:0-7674 GCA_035996305.1 Amnibacterium sp.
TGGTGGAAGGAGGTGAGGATCACCGCCTCCTCGATCCCGGATCCGGCGACGATCCCGGCGATCCGCGCGACGAGCGCCGGGTCGACGGCGGCGCCGGATCCGGTGATCCACGCGGCGTCGACGACCTCGACGGCCGCGACACCCGGCAGCAGCCGGGCCGCGGCCGCGCCCTGGGGCCCGGCGAGCAGCAGCACCTCGGCGCGCGCGGCGACCGCGCGGACCGCCGGCCCCGACACGAGCACGTCACCCATGCTGTCGAGGCGGGCGACGAGGATCCGGCGGGTCACGCTGCACCGCCCGTGAGGGCGGCCTCGACCGCCGCGGCCAGGTCGGGTGCGACCTCGGGGGCGGCGGCCACCTCCTCACGTCGGGTGACCGGAGTGGGCACGAGGATGCCGCGCGCTCCCGCGGCGCCGGCGGCGGCGACGTCGGCACCGATGTCGCCGATCACCACCACGTCGGCGGGCGCGACGCCGAGGCGCCGGGCCGCCTCGAGCACGAGGCCGGGGCGCGGCTTGCGGCAGCCGCAGCCGTCGTCGGGGCCGTGCGGGCACACGCACCAGGCGTCGAAGCCGCCGAACAGGCTGTCGACCCGCGAGTTCACGGCGGCGACCTGCGCGGCGCTCAGCAGGCCGCGAGCGATGCCGGACTGGTTCGACACCACGGCGGTCGGCAGCCCCGCCGCGCGCACCCGGGCGACCGCCTCGACGGCGCCCGGCATCGGCGCCACGGCGGCCGGGTCACCGTTGTAGGGCACGTCCACGACGAGCGTGCCGTCGCGGTCGAACAGCACCGCCGAGGGGCGGCGCACGCGAGGTCCGGGCGTGTCCACCAGTCATCTGTACCCGCGCTCGGCGACGAGAACCTGAACGGCAGCGCAGAGAAGGTTGAAGAAGGACTGACCTGCTGCCTTCGGGTGCTGCTGCGAGGATGTGGACATGGATCAGGGGTTCGATGATCGGTCGGATCGGCCTGTCGCGCTCGCCCTCCGCGCCCTGAAGCTCGGCGACCTGCTCGTCGCGGTACCCGCCCTGAAGGCGATGCGGCGGTCGTTGCCGGAGCACCGGCTGCTGCTCGCGACATCCGCGTGGCTCGAGCCGCTGGTGCCCCTCGTTCCCGGCCTGGACGGACTGGTGCCGGCGAAAGGGCTGGACGCCCTGCTGCCGATCCCGCCCGGAGTCGTGGACGTGGCGGCGAACCTGCACGGCAACGGTGCCGAGTCGCGGGCGATCGTCGACGCTCTCGGCGCACGCCTCACCGTGCAGCACGCGCGCCCGGGGGAGCCCGGCCTGCCCTGGCTCGACGGCATCCTCGAGCGCGAGCGCTGGGTGCGGCTCACCCGCGCCTTCGGGATGCCGGGTGACGCGGACGACGTCGGTCTCGACCGGCCCTCGATCGCGTCGGCGGCCCCCGGCGCCGCAGTCCTGCACGTCGGGGCGTTCTACGGCTCCCGGCAGTGGCCGGCGGCCCGGTTCGCCGCGGTCGCGAGGGCGCTCGCCGACGACGGCCGGCAGGTCGTCTTCAGCGGGAGCGCGAGCGAGCGGCCGCGCGCCCTCGAGGTCGCCCGGCTCGGTCGCTTCGACGAGGAGACGGTGCTGGCCGGCCGCATCGAGCTCGACGCGTTCGCGGCCCTGGTCGCCGACGCGGCGCTCGTCGTCACGGCGGACACGGGTGCCGCGCACCTCGCATCCGCGTACCGGATCCCGTCGGTCGTGATCTTCGGCCCGGCGCCGCCCGAGGAGTGGGGCCCGCCCGCGTCGGGCCCGCACCGGGTGCTCACCCACGCCGAGCTGCGGGTCGGCGACACCTTCGGCGCGGAGCCGGATCCGGCCCTCCTCGCGGTCACGGTCGACGAGGTCCTGCAGGCGATCGCGACCCTCCCCCTCCCCTGAACGCGCACTTGCCGCTTTCTTCCCTCAAACCGGTCGGATGAGGTCAGAAAGTGGCAAGTGTGCGTGCCAGGGCCGGGGCCAGGTCGCCCCTCGCCACCACCTCGACGGCTCCGAGGCCCTGCCAGCGGGCCGCCGCGTCGAGCACCGGCGCGAGGCGCTCCGCCACCGCGCCGGGATCCTCGCCCGGCTCCAGCCACGCGGCCTGCACGAGCAGCACCCCGGCCTTGCGGTCGGACTTCAGGTCCACCCGGCCGGCCAGCCGGTCGTCGACGAGCACCGGCAGCACGTAGTAGCCGTGCACCCGGTCCTGCGCGGGCGTGTAGATCGAGATCCGGTAGTGGAAGCCGAACAGGCGCAGCAGCCGGTCGCGCTGCCAGACGAGCGGATCGAACGGGGACAGCACCGCGGCCGCGCGGATCCGGCGGGGCGGCACGGCGTCGACGTGCCGCCAGGCCGGCAGCGGCCTGCTGCCGCGCCGCCACCCCTCGACCTCGACCGGCACGAGCTCGCCCGCCTCCTCGAGGTCCCGCACCGCGGCCGCCGTCTGGTCGGAGCGCAGCCGGTGGTAGTCCCCGAGGTCCGCCAGCGCGGCGACGCCGTGGGCGATCGCGGCCCGCCGCACGAGCTCGCGCACCGCGTCCTGCTCCGGCACCGCCGCGGGCGGCTGCGCGAACACCTGCTCGGGCAGCGCGTACCGCCGCTCGAAGCCCTTGCGGCCCGCGGTCACGAGGTCGCCCTGCGCGAACAGCAGCTCGAGGGTCCGCTTCACGTCGGACCAGCCCCACCACGGACCGCTGCGCACGTTCGCCTCGTGGTCGACCTCGCTCGCGGCGAGCGGACCCTCCGCGGCGATCAGGTCGGTGAGCAGGCGGACGAGGGGCGCGTGCGGGGCGAGCCGGTCGGCGTGCCGGTGCCGGTACCGGTCCATCCGGAACGCGAAGAGGCCGAGGTCCTCGCGGGGCACGAACGCGGCCTCGTGCGCCCAGTACTCGAGGTAGGGCGCGTGGGGCTCGAGCACGAGGCGGTCGAGACGCCGCTTGTCGTAGGGACCGAGCCGCGCGAACAGCGGCAGGTAGTGGCTGCGCTCGAACACGTTCACCGAGTCGATCTGCAGCACCTTGAGGCGCGCGAGCCCGCCGGCGATGCGCGCGGGTCCGGCGGTCGCCGGTCGTGGTCCGGCGAACCCCTGGGCCGCGAGCGCCATGCGGCGCGCCTCCCGCAGCGTCAGCCGGTCCGCCATACCGCGACCGTAACTCAGGCCCCGGACCGGTCGCGGGGATGCGCCCCCTCCCTAGACTCGCCCCGTGCCGAAACGAACGGACGATCCGCCTCGCGACCCCGACGAGGTCGTGTCGCGGGCGATCCCGGTGGGCGTGCGCATCGCGGGCGCCTGGTCGTGGCGGATCGTCGGCGTGCTCGTGCTGCTCGGGGTGGTCGTCTACCTCGTGATCCTGCTGCACATCGTCGTCGTGCCGGTCCTCGTCGCCACGCTCCTGTCGGGTTTGCTCACGCCGCTGAAGAACCGCCTCACGCGGGCCGGATCCCCGAAGTGGCTGGCCGTGCTCGTCACCTTCCTCGGCACCCTCCTGGTGATCGCCGGACTCGTCGTCCTCGTCGTCCTCACCCTCCGCACGGGCATCGGCGGCCTCGAGCAGCGCACGGTCGCCGGGTACAAGAACCTCATCGCCGCGATCAAGGCGTCCCCGCTCGGCATCACGGACGCGGACGTCGCGAACGCGATCGGCTCGATCACGAGCACCATCCAGAAGAACTCCGGCACGATCCTCGCCGGTGCGCTGTCGGGCGCCTCGGTCCTGTCCGACATCCTCGTCGGGCTCGTCCTGTCGCTGTTCGTCACCCTCTTCTTCCTCATCGACGGCGACGGCATCTGGCGCTGGTGCATCCGGCTCGCCCCCCGCCGCGCGCGAGCGGCCGTCGACGGTGCGGGCCGGGCCGCGTGGCTGTCGGTGGGGGAGTACGCGCGGGTGCAGATCCTCGTCGCGCTCATCGACGCGGTCGGCATCGGGCTCGTCGCCTTGCTGCTCGGGCTCGGGATCTCCCTCGTCGTGCCCATCGCGGTGCTCGTCTTCCTCTCCGCGTTCATCCCGTTCGTCGGCGCCATCGTGACGGGCGGTCTCGCGGTGCTCGTCGCCCTCGTCTACCTCGGGCCGGTGCAGGCGCTGCTCATGCTGGCGGGCGTCGTCGGGGTGAACCAGCTCGAGTCCCACGTGCTCCAGCCGCTGCTGATGGGCGGCGCGGTGCGCCTGCACCCGATCGCCGTGGTGCTCACGGTCGCCACCGGCTCGCTGCTCGGCGGGATCGCCGGTGCCGTGTTCGCCGTGCCGTTCGTCGCCGCCATGAACTCGGCGGTGCTCTACCTCGCCGGCGGCGCGTGGAAGGACGAGGCCCCGCCGCCGACCTCCCCCGTTCCGGAGGAGCCGCGCGACCGGCGCCGGCGTCGGCGCCGTGACCCCAGACCAGAGCCCCAGGATGTGACGACCGTTGGCTGATCCCCTCGACTCGGCGCTCGCCGAGACCCCCGACGCGGTGCGCGTCGTGACCGCAGGCACGGTGCCCGAGTCGCCGGTGCCCTCCCTCGAGCGGATCCGCGACGCCGCTCGAGTGCTCGACGGCGTCGCGGCGCTCACGCCGATGGAGAGCTCGCGCTACCTCTCGGAGATGGTGGGCGTGCCGGTCCACCTGAAGTGCGAGAACCTCCAGCGGACCGGCTCGTACAAGATCCGCGGCGCCTACAACCGGCTCTCGCGCCTCAGCCCCGAGGAGCGGTCCCGCGGCGTCGTCGCCGCCTCCGCCGGAAACCACGCGCAGGGCGTCGCCTTCGCGGCGCGGGCCCTCGGGATCACTGCCACGATCTTCATGCCGATCGGCGTGCCCCTGCCGAAGCTCGAGGCGACCCGGGACTACGGCGCCCACGTCGAGCTGTTCGGGCACGTGGTGGACGAGACGTTCGCGGCCGCCGCGGGCTTCGCGGAGCGCACCGGCGCCGTGCTGATCCCACCCTTCGACCACCCGGACGTCATCGCGGGCCAGGGGACCGTCGGGCTCGAGATCCTGGACGCCGTGCCCGACGTCGACACGATCGTCGTGCCGGTCGGCGGCGGCGGACTCGTCTCCGGGATCGCGGCCGCCGTGGCGCAGGCCGCCGCGGGCCGGGTGCACGTCGTCGGGGTGCAGGCGGAGAACGCGGCCGCCTTCCCGCCGTCGCTCGCCGCGGGCGGGGTCCGCACCGTCCGCACGTCCCCGACGATCGCCGACGGCATCGCCGTCGCCACCCCCGGTCGCATCACGTTCGAGGTCGTCTCCTCGCTCGTCGACGAGGTCGTCACCGTCACGGACGACGAGACCGCGAGCGCGCTGCTCGTGCTCCTCGAGCGGGCGAAGTTGGTGGTCGAGCCCGCCGGTGCCGTGGGTGTCGCGGCGCTGCTCTCCGGCAAGGTGAAGCCGGCCGGGAGGACCGTGGTGGTGCTGTCCGGCGGCAACATCGATCCGCTGATGATGGAACGGGTGATCAGCCGCGGGCTCGTCGCGTCGGACCGCTACCTCACGCTCCGGATCGGCCTGCCCGACCGGCCGGGTCAGCTCGCGGTGGTCTCCGCGATCATCGCCGAGGTGAACGCGAACGTCGTCGAGGTGCTGCACACGCGGCACGGCAACGGCATGCCGATCGGCGAGGTGCAGATCGACATCAGCGTCGAGACCCGCGGGCCCCACCACCGCGACCAGGTGATCGCCCGGCTCGAGGCGTCGGGCTACGAGCCCCGCGTCATCGTCGTGTGACGCTCAGGCGGAGTAGGGCTCGATCCGCTCGATCCGCACCGTGATCGCGCGGCCGTTCGGCGCCGTGTAGGTGACCGTGTCGCCGACCGCTGCGCCGGTGATGGCGTGCCCGAGCGGGCTCGCCTCGCTGTACACGTCGAGGTCCGAGTCGCCCGCGATCTCGCGGTTGCCGAGCAGGAACGTGCTCTCGGAGCCGGCGATGGTCGCGGTGACGACCGTGCCCGGGGCGACGTGCCCGTCGGACGCCTGCGCGACGCCGACCTCGGCGGAGCGCAGCAGCTGGGTGAGCTGGCGGATGCGGGCCTCGATCTTGCCCTGCTCCTCCTTGGCGGCGTGGTAGCCGCCGTTCTCGCGGAGGTCGCCCTCCTCGCGGGCCTGCTCGATCTTCTTCGCGATCTCCGTGCGGCCGTGCCCGGACAGCTCGCCGAGCTCGGCGGACAGCCGGTCGTAGGCCTCCTGGGTGAGCCAGGTGACGGCGCTTTCCTGTGACATGCGGGGACCTCGTGATTCGTGGAGACGTCTCCGGGCGGGTCGCGTGCTGCGCCGTCGCGGCGCGGATCCGCTCTCGTCAGGACCGCGCCGGCCTCGCGTCGCAGGGACCCCCGCGGTGGAAGAAGCGATGTTAGGCGCGGCGGCAGGAGTGAATCAAGCCTGTGTCGGCCCTGCGCGTGGTGAGCACGGTCGTCGTCCCCGACCGCGACGGGTTCCCGGTGACGGGAACGCGCACCTCGACGAGGCCGAGCACGCTGCCGTCCGGGTCCTGCGCCTCGATCGCGCAGACGAGCGGGACGCCCGAGTCGCCGGTGACGATCCAGCCGATCGTCACCGCGCTGTCGCTCTCGATCGTGAACCCGGTCGTCTGCAGGTCGGTCGCGTTCGAGGCCCCGCCGACGCCGGTGACGACGGCCCAGGCGACCCCCGCCAGGACGAGCACCGCGGCGGCGGCGATCGCGGTCAGGCGTCCGCGCCGCCGTCCGGCGCGCGTGCGGCCGTAGCGGTCCTCGAGCCGGTCGCCCGGGGTCGGGGCAGCGGTCACGGGAGGCTCCTGACGATAGAATCGGCCTGTCCGGGCCATTCTCCCCGGCGGAAGGACGTGCCGGATGCGGGCGACGCTCGCCGCGGCGACGCCGTCGCCCACGCCGAGCTTCAATCCGGACGTGGTGACGCCCGGCGTCGTCGGCTTCCTCACGATCCTCGGGATCACCGTCGTGGTGGTGCTGCTGATCCTCGACATGACCCGCCGAATCCGCCGGGTCCGCTACCGCGGCGAGGCGGCCGAGCGCGCCGCGGGCACGGAGCGGGACGAGCCGCCCGTCCGCTGACCGGCGCGGGTCAGCCGGCGACCGGATGCAGCGCGATGATCAGCGTCGCGCTCCAGTGGCAGAGGAACGCCAGCACCGTGCAGGTGTGGAAGATCTCGTGGAAGCCGAAGCGTCCCGGGAACGGGTTCGGGCGCTTCAGGGCGTACGCGATCGCGCCCGCCGTGTAGAGCAGTCCGCCGACGACGAACAGCAGCATCATCGGCGTGTTCGCGGCGAAGAGCGCCCCGATGTCCATGATCGCGGCCCAGCCGAGTCCGAGGTAGATGAGCACGTAGAGCCAGCGCGGCGCACCGATCCAGAAGACCCGGAAGCCGATCCCGAGCAGCGCGACCGCCCACACGGCGGAGAGCAGCGTGATGCCGGGGCCCGGTGGCAGCGCGAGCAGCGACAGCGGGGTGTACGTGCCGGCGATGAGCAGGAAGATGTTCGCGTGGTCCACCCGGCGGAACGTGGCCTTCACCCCGGGGGACCAGTCGATCCGGTGGTAGAGCGCCGAGTTCCCGAACAGCAGCAGTGAGGTCACCGCGAAGACCGTGCTCGCCCATTTCGCCTCGGTGCCGTTCGCGAGCACGACGAGCACGATCCCGGCGACGACCGTGACGGGCGTGGTGCCCGCGTGGATCCAGCCCCGCCAGGTCGGCTTCGGCTCGACGTGGACGGCC
>DASYJR010000028.1:0-7682 GCA_035996305.1 Amnibacterium sp.
CGAAGTGGGCGGCGAACCGCTCCACCTCGATCGTCGCCGAGGTGATGATCACCTTCAGGTCGCTGCGGCGGGCGAGCAGCTGCTTCAGGTACCCGATCAGGAAGTCGATGTTGAGGGTCCGTTCATGGGCCTCGTCGAGGATGATCGTGTCGTAGCGGCTGAGATCCCGGTCACGGCGGATCTCGGCGAGCAGCACGCCGTCCGTCATCAGCCGGATTCGGGTCTCGGGCCCGGAGCGGTCGGTGAAGCGCACCGAGTAGCCGACGAGGCCGCCGAGCGGGGTGTCGAGCTCCTCCGCGATCCGCTCGGCGATAGTGCGGGCGGCGATCCGGCGCGGTTGTGTGTGCGCGATCGTGCGGCGGCCGAGCTCGAGGAGGATCTTCGGCAGCTGCGTCGTCTTGCCGGAGCCGGTCTCGCCCGCCACGACGACGACCGGATTGGCCGCGATCACCGCCGCGATCTCGTCCCGCATCCGGCTGACGGGCAGCTCCGGCGGGTACGTCACGACGGGCACGGCGAGGGACATGAGCCGTCCAGTCTCCCATCCGCCGCCGAGGCGCCGGTCCCAGCGCCGTACGGGCAGGCCCGCGCGCTGCAGCGTGCTGCGGTGTCCGCAGGGCGCTGAGGAGCGTGGCGTGCGCCGCGGGCGGGGCTGCTACGCCAGCATGCGGTCCATGACGCGATAGGCGTTGGCGAGGATCGTGAGCACCGGGTTCACGCCGCCGTTCGTCGGGTGCAGCGAGCCGTCGGCGATCCGCAGGTTGTCGTGGCCCCAGACCCGGCCCTCCGGATCCGTGACGCTCGATGCGGGGTCGTCGCCCATGCGGCAGGTGCCCGCCTGGTGCTGCCCGCCGCTCGGGCCGACGGGGGCGCGGCCGCCGCCGTTCACGGCGTCGTCCCGCACCGTCGCGGCGCCGCTCGCCTCGAGCCACTCGCGGGCGCGGCCGGTGAGGAACGCCCTGGCCCGCAGGTCCAGCGGATGCACGCCGCCCTCGAGCCGGCCTACCGGGGCGCCGAAGCGGTCGAGCACGCCGGGGTCGACGCGCACGCGGGAGGTGGCGCTCGTGACCTCCTGGATCGGCCCCACGACCCGCAGCATCCGGGGATACGCCGCTCGCATCGCGTCCTTCATCGCGGTGCCGGACGCCGGCATCAGGTCGGCGGCGCGGAGGTAGTGGTAGGCGCTGGCGGGGGTCGGCACGAACTCGTTCGCGATCATCCCGCCGCCGACGATCCCGTCGTTGCCGTGCCGGAAGTCGCAGGTCGCGATCGACGGGCCCGGGCCGAGGAGGTCCTGCACGGGCTCGTCGAACAGACCGATCGCGCCGCCGTAGAGGTGACCCTGCAGGTGCCGCCCGACCTGGTCCGTACCGTTGCCGAGGCCGGTGGGCTCCTGCTCGGTCGCACTGTTGAGCAGCAGCCGCGCCGTCTCCACCGCGCCGCCGGCGAGCACCACCTCGGCCGCGGCGACGTCGCGGCGCCAGACGCCGCCGTCCGCCTCACCGGCGATCCGCACGCCCGTCACGCGACCTCGGGCGTCCGTGAGCAGGCGAACGACCGTGGCGGACGGCAGGATGCGGCAGGCACCCGAGGCCAGCGCCCTCGCCAGCGTCGAGTTGTGACTGCCCGACTTCGCCTGCACGGGGCAGTCGAACCCGATGCACTGCGCGCACTGCACGCACGCCGGCCTGCCGTCGTACGGTCGCGAGTTGATGAGCAGCGGGACGACCGTGGTGCTCCAGCCGAGTCGGGCGGCGCCCGCGGCGAGCACGGCGGCGGGACGGCCGGAGGGCAGCGGCGGCATCGGGTAGTCGCGGGAGCGGGGGCCGGCGCTCGTGTCGCCCGCCGGGGACCCGCTGACGCCCATCTCGATCTCGGCGCGCGTGTAGTACGGCTCGAGCTCGTCGTACCCGAATGGCCAGTCGGGCAGGGCGCTGCCGTCGGGGCGGCCGTAGCGGGACCTCATTCGGAAGTCGTCGGGGGCCAGCCGCCACGCCTGGGCGCCGTAGTAGCGGGTGCCGCCGCCGACCGACATCGCGTTGTTGCTCCAGCGGCCGTCGCTCGGGTCGGCCAGCGGCGTGCCGTCCGCGGCGATCCGGAGGGAGCCGAGCGGCGGCCCGGAGAACAGCTGCAGGCCGCGCACCTGGCGCGGGTTCCGGAGGTGATCGAGGGTCACGTCGGCGAGGGCCGGCCAGCCGCCCGCCTCGACGACGAGCACCGTCCTGCCCGCGGCGGCCAGCGCCTCCGCCGCGACACCGCCGCCACCACCGGAGCCGACGACGATCGCGTCGTACCGGTCGGCGAGGGCGTCCGGCCGAACGACGGCCTCACGGTGCTCGGGGACCGGCGGCTCGAGCGGCCGGTCGCCCACCGGCCAGCGCCGCCAGCCGAGGTCGTCCCACGCGGCGGTGCCGCCGTCGGCGCGGTCCTCCGGGTTCGCCCAGTACGCGTCGACCACCAGTCCCGTCAGCCACTGGACGTCCGGATCCGCGGCGTGCGCCGCGAGCGCCGCTTCCGGGTGGGGCCCGTCGAGCAGGGCGAGCACCGCCGCCAGTCGCGCCGCCCAGTCCGGCCGCTCCAGCGCGACCACCCGCTGCAGGTGCTCGACGACGCCGGTGGTGGCGGCGGAGGGCGTCGTGTCCGCCGGCACGATCGCATCGACCAGGCGGGCGACCGCCCGCACGTCCTCCGGGTCCAGGGCCATCGCTCCGCCGCCTCCTCGCGCTCGATGCAGCCACGTTACCGGCGCGCCGTCGCGGCGCTCCCCGCCTGGTCCGGGACGCTGAGCGCCGTGGGCTTCCTCGCGTTCCTGCTCCTCGGGCTGATCGCCGGCGCGATCGCCAAGCTGCTCCTCCCGGGCCGTCAGGGCGGGGGCTGGATCGGCACCCTCATCGTCGGCGTCGTCGGGGCGCTGCTCGGCGGCTGGCTCGGCGGCCTGCTGTTCGGCGGCCGCGGGCTCGGCACCTTCTTCGAGCTCCGCACCTGGCTGTTCGCGATCGGCGGGTCCCTGATCGTGCTGATCGTGTGGGGCCTCCTCACCGGCCGACGGCGGCGCGCCCGGCCCTGACCGCACCCACGCGGAGCCGCCCGTTCGGCCGACCGCGGCCGCTGCCACGCGACGGCCGCCTGGACGGCCGCCGGGCGGCCGGTCCGCGACACCCTGCGGATCCCCACCTTGCGCCGATAGCAAGGTGCTTCCGATCGAACGGAGCACCATGACCGACGAGCGCGATGGATCCGAGGACCCCGGCCCGATCAGTGATGTGGAGGTCGACCCGGAGGTGCCGGCCGACGAGGACGTGATCGAGATCAGCGATGCGGCGGGGCCCGACGGGGTCTCCTCCGCGGCCGGCAGCGACGGGCAGGCCGTGCGAGGGGACGGCCCGGGATCCGCGGGCGGCGCGGCGCAGCGCACCGTCGTCGAACCGCCCGACTGAGTCGGACGTACGGTGCTCGGGTGCCGAACCGCCTCGCCGACGCCGTCAGCCCCTACCTGCGCAGCCATGCGGACAATCCCGTCGACTGGTACCCCTGGGGACCGGAGGCGTTCGCGGAGGCGGCACGGCGGGACGTGCCCGTGCTCGTGTCGATCGGCTACGCGACGTGCCACTGGTGCCACGTCATGGCCAGGGAGTCGTTCAGCGACCCCGAGCTCGCCGGCTACCTGAACGCGCACTTCGTCGCGATCAAGGTCGACCGGGAGGAGCACCCCGACGTCGACGCCGCCTACCTCGCGGCGGCCGGGGCGTTCACCCCGAACCTCGGCTGGCCGCTGAACGCGTTCGCGACCCCCGGCGGACGCGTGTTCCACGCGGGCACCTACTCGCCGCCGTCGCCGGTCGGCGGGCACCCCTCCTTCCGGCAGGTGCTCGACGCCGTGGTCGACGCGTGGGCCACCCGCCGCGACGACGTGGAGCAGTCCGCGGCCGGACTCGCGGCGGCGCTCGCGCAGGCCGCCGCCGCGGCCCCTGCCGCCTCGGCGCTCGGACCCGCCGACTTCGCCCGGGCCGCCGCCGAGCTCGCGGGCTACGAGGACCGCACCTACGGCGGCTTCGGCGGCGCACCGAAGTTCCCCGTCGCCCCGGTGCTCACCACCGCCCTCGAGCTCGGCCGGTCCCCGCTGCTCGCGGACGACGACCGGATCCGCATCCGCGGCGTCGCCGAGCGGGCGCTCGCCGCGATGCGGGACGGGGGCCTGCGCGATCCGGTCGAGGGCGGCTTCTTCCGGTACGCCACCCGGCGCGACTGGAGCGAGCCCCACTACGAGCGGATGCTCACCGACAACGCGCTGCTGCTGCCCGCGTACGCGGCCGTCGGCGACCGCGCCACGGCGGCCGGCATCGTGGCGTTCCTGGAGCACGTGCTGCGGCGGCCGTCGGGCGCGTTCGGGTCCGCGCAGGACTCCGAGAGCGTGCTCGACGGGCGGCGGGACGAGGGCGGCTACTACCGGCTCGACGCCACGGCCCGAGCAGGTGTCGAGCCGCCGGCCGTCGACGGCAAGGTGCTCACCGGGTGGAACGGGATGGCCGTCGGGGGCATGGCCGAGGCCGCCGCCCGGTTCGGGGAAGCGGGATGGCTGCGGCTCGCGGACGATGCGGCCGACGCCGTGCTCGCCCTGCACCGCGGCGGCGGCGGCCTGCTGCGGGCCTCCCTCGACGGCCGGCCGTCGACCGCCGTCGCGACCCTCGAGGACTGGGGAGGACTCGCCGACGGGCTGCTGAGCCTGGCGGTCTCGACCGGCCGGCCCGACCGCGCCGTGGTCGCGCGCGAGCTCGTCGACGCCTGCCTCACCGACCGCGGGTTCGTCGTGCCGGGCGGCGGCGATCCGGTGCTGTCGGCGCAGGGCGTGCGGGCGGACGTGGATCCGGGCGAGGGCGCGTATCCCTCCGGCACCACCCTGATGGCCCGCGCGGCCTGGCGCCTGCATCTGCTCACCGGTGAGGAGCGGTATCGGGCCGCCGCCGCGGACGCCGTCGGGCCCCTCGCGGCCCAGGCGGCCGCCCGTCCGATCGGCTTCGGCGGCCTGCTCGGCCTCGCGCTCGCGATGGCGGAGCCCGTGCGGCAGACCGTCGTCGTCACCGACGAACCCGCCGGGCCGCTCGCCGCCGCGGTCCGCGAGCTGCCGTCGTCCGTGACCGCGATCGTGTCGCCGGCCGCGGCGAGCGCCTTCGCCGAGGCCGGATTCGAGCTCTTCGCCGAGCGCGGCCTCGTCGCCGGTGCACCCGCCGCCTACCTCTGCGAGGACTTCGTCTGCCGGCTCCCGGTCACCGACCCGGCCGTTCTCGCCGGAGCTCTCCGCTGAGGCAGCGAGCGCTCCGCGGAGCGACCGGCGGGCGGTTCCGGGCACACGGGGGCGTCATCGGACGCCCGGTCTGCCCGAAGCGGCCCGCGCGGTCGGCTGCCGCTCAGGCCAGACCCGCGCGGCGCAGCGTCCGGACGACCCAGAACGCCACGACGACCACGAGGACTCGGAGCCAGAGCTTGGGCGGCTTCACCCTTCGACCGTAGCGCCTGCCCTCCGAGCGCCCCATCGACGAGCAGGGTCCGGGGTCAGCGGCTGAGGGAGAGCGCGGCCGCCAGCGCCAGCGCGTTGACCAGGGCGTGCGTGACGATGCCGGGCCCCAGGCGCCCCGTCCGCGTCGCGAGCCACGCCACGACGAGCCCGATGGGGAAGATGCCGAGCACGAGCGCCACCGCCGTGACGAGATCCGGCGCCTCGTGCAGGTGCAGCGCGGTGAACACCGCGGCGGAGATCAGCACGCTCGCGTCGACCGCGAGGTGCCTGCGGCCCTCCGACGGCTCCGGCACGCGCCGCACGATCGCCGCCCGGATCGCACGCATGAGCATCCCTCGGGTCACGAGCTCCTCGACGGCCGGCGCGATCAGCACCGCGACGACGCCGAGCACCACGTCCCCCGCCGGTGAGCCCGCGAGGTGCACGTTCGTCGTGGGCCGCTCGGGCGTCGCCTGCGCGAGCACGATGCCGCTGATCACCCGCACCACCTCGACCGCGATCGCCGCGAGCAGCCCGATCCCGAGGTCGACCGGGCGGATGGCGAGCCCGTAGTCGCGGCGCAGGGAGCCCAGCCCGAGGCGTCGCGACACCACGACGGCGTAGACGACCGCCAGCGCGTACGCGCCGAGGCCGATCGTGATGCTCCCCACCGCGGTGAGGTGCACCCCGAGCGCGGCCAGGCCGGCGGGGACGAGGGGCTCGAGCGCGAAGAACACCACGACGGCGACCGCCGTGCCGAGACCCCAGCGCACCTCCCGCGGCGGCCGCCACAGGATCGACCGGTAGTCGGCGGGTTCGGTGGCGCTGCGCAGCGTCATCGGCCGGCCCGGCGTCCGCCGGGCCGGCGCGGGATGCGCAGCGCCGCTACTCGCTGATCGCGCGGCGCGGCGTCGCGGTCAGCTCCACGGGGCCCGACTTCAGCGCGGCGAGCCGCGCCTCGATCTCCGTCTGCGTACCGAGGTCCTCGAGGCTCTCGAACTGCTGGTCGAGGCTCGAGGCGGTCAGCTCCTGCTGGCCCATCACCTTGGCCTCCTCGCGGCGCACCTTCGCTTCGAAGCGGCCGAGGTCGCTCGTCGGGTCGAGCACGTCGATGCTCCGCATGGCGTCGTGCACCTGGGACTGGGCCGCCGCCGACTTCTGGCGCGCGACCAGCTCGTCACGCTTCGAGGAGAGCTCGGACAGCTTCTGCCGCATGCCGTCGAGGCCCACCTTGAGCTTCTCGACGACCTCGTTCTGCGACACGATGGTCGGCTCGGCCGTGCGCGCCTCCTTCTCGGATTGCAGCTGCTTGCCGATCGCCACCTTCGCGAGGTTGTCGAACTTGTCCGCGTCCGCCGCCTTGCCGGCGGCGCGGAACTCGTCCGCCTTCGCGCTCGCAGCCAGGGCCTTGCGGCCCCAGTCCGCGGCCGCGGCGACGTCCTCCTCGTGGTCCTGCTCGAGCAGTCGGAGGTTCCCGATGGTCACCGCCACGGCGTCCTCGGCCTCCGCGATGCTGTTCGAGTAGTCACGGACCAGCTGGTCCAGCATCAGCTGCGGATCCTCCGCCTGGTCGATCAGCGCGTTCACGTTCGCGCGCATGAGCTGCGAGATCCGCCCGAAGATCGATTGCTTCACCATCGTCTGATTCCTCCTGAGTCGTGGTCGAGTCTGCCTGTCAGAATCCGCCGCCGCCACCGGAGTCACCGCCACCGAAGCCGCCGCCGCCGCCGTCGAATCCGCCGCCGCCACCGTCGCCACCGACGTCGCCGCCCCAGCCGCCCTCACCCCAGCCGTCGCCGCCCCAGCCGCCGCCGCCCCAGCGGTCGCCGCCGAGCGCGCCGCCCAGCACCCCGCCGAGCAGGGCGCCGGTGAGGAAGCCGCCCGCGCCGCCGCCGAAGCCGCGCCCACCGCCGCCGCCGAACGGACCGCCGCGGAAGTCGTCGACATCCTGCTGGGCGAGCTCGTAGGCCTCGTTCGCGAGTGCCTGCGCCCGCTGCGCCGCGGCCAGCGCCGTCACCGGGTCGTCCTGCTGGGCGGCGGTCGCGGCGTCGAGCTGCCGCTGGGCCTCGACGATGCGCGTGCGGGCGTCCGTACCGACTCCGCCGCGGCGGGTGTCGATGTAGCGGCGCGTCGCCTCGACCGACCGCTCCGCGCCGTCGAGCACCCGCGGGAGCGCCTGCGCGGCGCG
>DASYJR010000029.1:0-9229 GCA_035996305.1 Amnibacterium sp.
TGATAGTTGGCTACCAGCCGCTCGATCTGGTCTCGACCGAGCCGTGCCCGCACGTTCCTCGTTGTCGCCGCAAGAGGGGCGCTGTGGGCCCGCGGGGCTTCATGGCGGAGCTGCTCCAGCTTCCGCTGCAACTTCTCGAGCCGCGTACGGGGGTGTGAAAGTTTTGCGTACCGCTGCACAGCGTCAACCAAGCGCGAAGGCCCCCGCCGTCAGGTGGGGGCCTTCGTCGTTCCTGGCGCGGTCTCGCCTCGCGCGTTCCCGGCTCGGCAGGGGGAGGTGCGGGCGCGTCGCTGCGCCGGCCGGCGCATCCGGCGTGGCACGGTGACGCTGCCGGCCGCCCGTGCCGCCCCCGGAGGGACCATGACCGCCACCAGCACGCCCCGCTCCCGCCGGCGTCCCTACAACGCCCAGTCCGGGACGCGCCGACGGGAGATCCTGGCGAACGTGGACTCGCACCACCCCGCGGTCGTCGCCCTCGCCGCACGACACGCGGGCGAGGTCCAGCTGCGGGTCGCCGACGCGATCACCGCCTTCGCCGGGTCGATGCGGTTCGTCTACCTGCACATCGTGCTGTTCGCCGCGTGGATGCTGGTGTTCGAGCGGAGCCCGTGGCCGACCCTGACGCTCGTCGTGTCGCTCGAGGCGATCTTCCTGTCGACGTTCGTGATGATCGGCCAGAACCGCCAGTCGGCGTTCCAGCAGGCGAAGGCCGACCACGAGTTCACGGTGCAGGAGAAGGAGCTCGACGAGAACACGGTGCTCACCCGTGAGATCCACCGCCTCACCGTCGAGCTGCACCGGATGCAGAAGAGCGCGGCGGGCGGCGGCAGCGCCTCGTAGGCTGCCCCCGTGCAGGTCGCGGTCGCGCAGTTCGCTCCGGGGACGGACGCGCGGGCGAACGCCGACGCGATCCGCCGTCTCGCGGGCGCCGCTCGCGACTCCGGCGCCGACCTCGTCGCCTTCCCCGAGTACAGCTCCTATTTCGACACCCGGATGGGCCCCCGGTTCGCCGAGCACGCCGAGGACCTCGACGGACCGTTCACCGACGCGGTGCGCGCCGCCGCCGCCGACCTCGGCCTGACGATCGTCTTCGGCCTCGTCGAACGGGCGGGGGAGCGCTTCCGCAACGCGGCGGTCGCCGTCGACGCCGCCGGCGTTCAGGCGGTCTACCGGAAGACCCATCTGTACGACGCCTTCGGGGCCACGGAGAGCCGGTGGGTCGAGCCGGGCCCGCTCGACGAGCCGGCGGTCTTCGACGTGGGCGGCGTCCGCATCGGCCTGCAGACCTGCTACGACGTCCGGTTCCCGGAGGTCACCAGGCGGATCGCGGACGCGGGCGCGGACCTCGTGGTGATACCCGCCGACTGGGTGCCCGGGCCGCGCAAGGTGGCCCAGTGGCGCACCCTCGTCATCGCGAGGGCGATCGAGAACACGCTCTACGTCGCCGCCGCGGGCCAGGTGCCGCCGGGCGGCGTCGGGACGAGCCTCATCGTCGATCCGCACGGCGACCTGCTCGCCGAGCTCGGCGAGCAGCCGGCCGTGGCCGTCGCGCAGGTCGACGCGCAGCTGGTCGCCGAGGTCCGGCGGGTCAACCCGGCGCTGGCGCTCCGGCGGTACGCGGTCGTCCCGCGCACCTGAGCCCCTCCGCCGTTCTCAGGACGTTCCCTGCGTCGCGCCGTCGTGGCGGCCGAGCGCGGTGAGCCGGATCGCGGCCTCCGCGAGCACCGGTTCGGACTTGCAGAAGGCGAAGCGGACGAGGGACCGCTGCTCCTCCGCCATGGCCGGACCGCAGAACGCGGACACCGGCACGCCGACGACCCCTGCGAGCTCGGGGAGCCGCCGGCACAGCTCCGCGCCGTCCGCGAAGCCGAGCGGGGCGGCGTCCGCCACCACGAAGTAGCCCGCCTTCGGCACGCTGACGGCGAAGCCCGCGGCCCGAAGGCCACCGAGCAGCTGGTCGCGCCGGGCGGCGAGGTTCGCGGCGATGCCGGCGAACACCGCGTCGGGCAGCGCGAGACCCGCCGCGATCGCCGGCTGGAACGGCGCCCCGTTCACGTACGTCAGGAACTGCTTCACGGCGAGGATCGCCGAGACCAGTTCCGCGGGAGCGGTCAGCCAGCCGATCTTCCAGCCCGTCGTGCTGAAGGTCTTGCCGCCCGACGAGATGGACACGGTGCGGGCGGCGGCGCCGGGCAGCGTCGCGACGGGCACGTGCCGGGCGCCGTCGAACAGCAGGTGCTCGTAGACCTCGTCGGTGACGATCACCGCGTCGTGCCGCTCGGCGAGCGCCACGATGCGCTCGAGGACGGCCCGCTCGAGCACGGCGCCGGTCGGGTTGTGCGGCGAGTTGACGAGGATCACCCGGGTCCGGTCGGTCACGGCGGCGTCGAGCTCGTCGAGGTCCGGCGCGAAGTCGGGCCAGCGCAGGGCCACCGTGCGATGCACGCCGTCCGCGAGCCCGATCAGCGCGCCGTACGCGTCGTAGTAGGGCTCGAACGTGACGACCTCGTCGCCCGGCTCGACGAGGGCGAGCAGCGTGGCCGCGAGCGCCTCCGTGGCGCCGGCGGTGACGAGCACCTCGCGCTCCGGATCGGGCGCGAGGCCGTACCAGCGCGCCTGATGCGCGGCGATCGCCCGGCGCAGCCCGTCCGTCCCGCGTCCGGGCGGGTACTGGTTCAGGCCCGCGGAGATCGCCTCGCGCGCCGCATCGAGCACCTCCTGCGGGCCGTCGGTGTCCGGGAAGCCCTGGCCGAGGTTGATGGCGCCCGTCGCGGCCGCCAGGGCGCTCATCTCGGCGAAGATGGTCGTGCCGGGTGTCCCGTCCGGCGAGAGCAGCCCGGCCCCGGCCGCGGCGCGGCGCCATGGGCCGGTCGTCGTCACCCGAGCAAACCTACGGGAGCGCCGGGCCGCCGCGGATCCTAGGAACGCGACAGGGTGTTCATAAGATCCCCACAGCATCGCAGCGCAGGCTGTGGGCGCTTGGAAGGAGCACCATGACCGACAGCACTGGCCGGCCCGAGGAGGGCCCGTCGGACATCGCCGGCACCCACGGGGAGCAGGTCCCCGAGAACCCCTGGGCCGCTACGACGCGGCCCGTCGAGCAGGCGCCGACCGCGCCCGTCGACGCGGCGACCGGCGACGGCTCGTCGTTCCGCGCGCCCGAGAAGCGCCGCGGCCTGCTCGTGCCCGTGGTCGCCGCGGCCGTCGTGGCGGCGCTGATCGGCGGCGGCGCGGGCGCGGGCATCGCCCTCGCCGTGCAGCCCCACGACCGGGCCGCGACCGCCGCCTCGACCACGACCGGCGCGTCGAGCATCACGATCAACAACACGAAGACCGCGACCACGATCTCGACCGTCGCCGCGAAGGCCTCCCCGTCGGTGGTCACGATCTCGGTGAGCTCGACCACCCAGTCGGGCACCGGATCCGGCATCGTCCTCTCGGCGGACGGGTACGTCCTCACGAACAACCACGTCGTCACGCTCGACGGCGCCTCGTCGTCGGGCACGGTCAGCGTGACGACCTCCGACGGCCACATCTACAAGGCGACGATCGTCGGCACCGACCCCCTGAACGACCTCGCGGTCGTCAAGCTCACGGGTGCGAGCGGCCTGAGCCCGGCGACCTTCGCCGATTCGAGCAAGCTCAACGTCGGCGACACCGCGATCGCGATCGGCGCCCCGCTCGACCTGCCGGGCACCGTCACCACCGGCATCGTCTCGGCGCTGAACCGCAGCATCAGCATCCAGTCGTCGGCCGTGCCGAACAGCGGCAGCGACTCGAGCGGCGGCAGCAACGGCCCGTTCAACTTCTGGAACTTCGGCGGCGGCAGCGGCAGCACGGGCTCCTCGACCTCCACGTCGACGATCTCGCTGGCCGTCATCCAGACCGACGCGGCGATCAACCCTGGCAACTCGGGCGGCGCGCTGCTCGACGCCCAGGGCCGGGTGATCGGCGTGAACGTCGCGATCGCCTCGACCGGATCCACGGCGTCGTCGAGCAGCCAGTCCGGCAGCATCGGGGTCGGCTTCTCGATCCCCTCGAACATCGCGAAGCGGATCGCCGACCAGCTCATCCAGGACAAGAAGGCCACCCACGGCCTGCTCGGCGCGACCGTCGGCGACGCGAGCAGCTCGTCGAGCAGCACCGTCGCGGGCGCCCTCGTGCGCACCGTCACCTCGGGCGGCGCCGCCGCCTCGGCCGGGCTGATCAAGGGCGACATCGTCACCCGCTTCAACGGGGTCGCCATCCAGAGCGCCACGGACCTCACCGCCCAGGTGCGTGCCCTCGCGGGCGGCTCGACCGCGCCGGTCGTCTACGTGCGCGGCGGCTCGTCGCACACCACCACCGTGAGGCTCGGCACCTACGCCGGCTGACGCCGGCGCTTCCGGGCCCGGGGCCGTCCGCTCGTTCGGGGCGGGCGGCCCCGCCCTTCATAGACTGGCCCCGACGGATCGGGGACGCTGATGCTCACGCTCGCGCAGCAGGCGAGGGCCGCTCGGGCCTTCGTGGACACGGCGCTCGCCGTGGACGGCGGTCCGGCGGATCCGCTGCTGGTCCGGCGGCTCGACGAGCACTTCCCCCGGCTCTTCGCGCACTACACGGACGTGTACGGCGACCGCGCGGACTGCCTCGACCGGCTGGCCGAGCTCGTCCGCCTGCTCGCCGCCACCTCGGCCGAGCGCGCCGGCGACCTGAAGGCGCTGGACGCCGCACGGGAGGCGGATCCGGGCTGGTTCCTGTCGAACCGGATGCTGGGCGGCGTCTGCTACGTCGACCGCTACGCCGGCGACCTCGAGGGCGTGCGCAGCCGCATCCCCTACTTCAAGGAGCTGGGGCTCACCTACCTGCACCTGATGCCGCTCTTCGCGGCGCCCGAGCGGAACTCGGACGGCGGGTACGCCGTCTCGAGCTACCGCGAGGTGAACCCGGCGCTCGGGGACATGGCCGCCCTGCGGAGCCTCGCCGCCGACCTCCGGGGCGCCGGCATCTCGCTCGTCGTGGACTTCATCTTCAACCACACGAGCGACGAGCACGAGTGGGCGCAGCGGGCCCTCGCCGGCGAACCCGAGTACGAGGCGTACTACCGGATCTTCCCCGACCGCACGATGCCCGACGCCTACGAGCGGACGACGCGGGAGATCTTCCCCGACGACCACCCCGGTTCGTTCGTGCAGCTGCCCGACGGCCGCTGGATCTGGTCCACGTTCTACTCGTTCCAGTGGGATCTGAACTACGCGAACCCGGCCGTGTTCAACGCGATGGCGGGGGAGCTGCTGTTCCTCGCGAACGTCGGCGTCGACATCCTGCGGATGGACGCGGTCGCGTTCGTCTGGAAGGAGCTCGGCACGAGCTGCGAGAGCCTCCCGCAGGCGCACACGCTGCTCCGCGCCTTCAACGCGGCCTGCCGGATCGCCGCGCCCTCCGTGCTGTTCAAGTCGGAGGCGATCGTGCACCCCGACGAGGTCGTGCAGTACATCGCGCCGGAGGAGTGCCAGCTCTCCTACAACCCGCTGCAGATGGCCCTCACCTGGGAGGCGCTCGCGACGCGGGACGCCACGCTGCTGTCCCAGGCGCTCGAGCGGCGGCACGCCATCGACCCGGCGTGCGCCTGGGTCAACTACGTGCGCAGCCACGACGACATCGGCTGGACCTTCGCCGACGAGGATGCGACCGAGTTCGGGATCGACGCCACGGCCCACCGCCGGTTCCTGAACGCCTTCTACGTGAACCGGTTCCCCGGCAGCTTCGCGCGCGGCGTCCCGTTCCAGGAGAACCCGCGCACCGGCGACGCCCGCGTGTCCGGCACGACCGCGTCGCTCGCCGGCCTCGAGTCCGGCGAGCGCGGCGCGGCCCAGCGCGTCCTGCTCGCCCACGCGATCGCGCTGTCCACCGGTGGTGTGCCGCTGATCTACCTCGGTGACGAGGTCGGCCAGCTGAACGACTACGGCTATCTCGCGGATCCGCACCGGGCCGGTGACAGCCGCTGGGTGCACCGACCCTCCTACCCGGCCGAGCGCTACGCCGAGCGGAACGATCCGGACAGCGACGCCGGCACGATCTACCGCGGGATGCGGCGGCTCATCGCGGTGCGGCGGGGGAGTGAGGAGCTCGCAGGCGGTGCCCTCGTCGGCTTCCGGACCCACAACCGGCACGTGCTCGGCTACCAGCGGCCCGGTGCAGCCGGCACCGTCCTCGTGCTGGCGAACGTGTCCGATGCGCCGCAGCTCGTGCCGGCGGAGGCGTTCTCGGCGATGCCGGCGTCCGCGGTCGATCTCGTCACCGAGGCGGACACGCCCCTCTGGGCCGACGTCGAGCTCGCGCCGCTCGAGTTCCTCTGGCTGCAGCTCTGAGCCTCAGGGCTCCTCCGTGCCCGGCAGCCCCTTCCGCGGGGACCCGACGGTCACGGCGTCCGGGAACGTCGCGGGTGCCGGACCGAAGGCGTTGCGCGTCGCGGTGATCACCTTGCGGCCGGCGAGGTGGTTGCCGGTGCCGCCGAGCACCGCGCCGACGCCGAACGGGACGGCGCGGAGCACGATCGACGCACCCTGCCGGGTGGCGAAGCGCTGCAGGAACCGGCGCCGGATGCGGTCCGTCAGCCGGTTCAGCAGCTGCTTCGGCAGCCGCTGCGTCACCATCTCCCCCCAGTAGGCGGCCCGGTTCGGGCCCGTGCCGCTCGCCTCACCGGCGAACTGCTGCACGAGGTTCGCACCGGCCGGCCCCAGCATGAGCGCCATCACCAGGGTGCTCGACCGTTCGGGGTCCTCGACCGCCATCCCGTGCAGCTCCGCCACCGACTGGGCGAACATGGCGCTCCCCTCGAGGAAGCCCGCGGTCTCCGCGCCGCTGATGGCGATGGACGCCACCGTGCCGACGCCCGGCAGCACCGCCGCGGCGCCCGCCGCCGCCCCGCCGGTCGTGACCGCGGCGAGGTAGCGCTGCTCGAGCACCCTGATCACCTCGTCGGGCGTCGCCTCGGGCTTCTGTCGGCGGATGGACCGCAGGTGCGCGAGCACGACGGGCCGCTGCACGGACAGCAGTCGGTCGAAGCCCTGCTTGGTCCAGCCGGACTGCAGTCGCTCGGGATCGATCTCGGGTGCCTTCGCCATGTCCGGGATCCTAGGAAACCGCCCTGGCACCCCGCCGACCGTCCGCCGGATCCCCGCCGTTGGGCGGTGCTACCGTCGGGCGGTCCCGCCAGCGAGGAGCTCTCCCACGTGCCCATCCCGTTCTTCGGTCCCGCCCAGACCGACGCGTTCATCCCGGCGCTCGCCTGGTTCTTCGTCGCGACGGTGCTCGCCGTGACCCCGGTGGTGCTCGCCCCGGTGCTCGCCCGGATGCGACGCGGCCGGGTCGTCACGATCGTCGCCGTCGCGCTCGCCGCGGTCGCCGTGATCCCGGGCGTCGTGCAGGTGGGACGGGCGTTCACCGTGCTCGGGGACCAGCACGCCCTCGTGCAGCGCACCATGTCGGAGGTGTACGGCGTCCCGGTCTCCTCCGCGGACGCCGCGAGCCTCCTCGAGGGCGCCAGGATCACCGCCCCCGGGTACGAGCACCCCATCCAGCTCGAGGCGGTGGCGCCGGGTCGGTACGCGCCCGTGCAGGCCGACGTCGGGCCGCTCCCCCTCAAGTGAGCGGTCAGCCCGAGTAGTCCGTCTCGTAGCGCTCGAAGGCCTCCTCGATGCCGCCGTCGAACTGCAGTCGGCCCTTGTCGAGGTAGAGGCCCCGCTGGCAGAAGCGCCGGAGGTCGCCCGCGTTGTGCGAGACGAAGAACAGGGTGCGACCCTCCTCGAGCATCTCCTCGATGCGCGCGTAGCACTTGTTGCGGAAGCCGCGATCGCCGACGGCGAGCACCTCGTCGACGAGCAGGATCGGCTCGTCCATCCGCGAGACGACGCTGAACGCGGCCCGCACCTTCATGCCGGACGACAGGTGCCGGTAGGGGGTGTTGACGAAGTCCTTGATCTCCGCGAAGTCGATGATGTCGTCGAACTCGGCGTCGATCTCGCTCTTGCGCTTCCCGTGCAGGCCCGCGGACAGGTAGATGTTGTCCCTGACCGACAGGTCGTCGACGAAGCCGCCCGTGAGCTCGATGAGCGGCGCGACGCCGCGCCGGACGGCGACCGTGCCCTCGTCCGGCAGCATCACCTCGGCGACGATCTTCAGCAGCGTCGACTTGCCCTGGCCGTTGCGGCCGACGACGCCGATCGACTCGCCCTGGTTCACCTCGAAGCTGACGTTGCGGAGCGCCCAGAACTCGTCGGGCCTCACCCGCCGCTCGCCGGTGGTGAAGAGGTCCTTGAAGCTGCGGGAGCGCTGGCGGTTGCGCTTGAACCGGATGCCGACGTCGTCGACCGAGATCACCGGCGTCGCCACGTCAGATCTCCTTCAGCACGCGCGGCACGCTGCGCCGGAACACCACCGTGCCGATCGCCAGCAGGATCAGCGACACGATCGCCGACTCGAGCACGTAGACCCAGTCGAGCACCGCCGGGAAGAAGCACGCGCGGTAGAGCTCGAGGAAGCCGACCACCGGGTCGAGGCCGTAGAGGAAGTGCAGGACCGGGTTGCCGAGCTTGAACGAGTAGATGACGGGCGCGCCGTAGAACAGCAGCCGCGTGGCGAGCTTCACGACGCGCTCGAGGTCCCGCAGGAACACGGATGCGGGCGCGATGATGAGGTTGAGCCCGACCGTGAGCACGAGCTGCAGCACGAGCGCCATCGGCAGGTACAGCAGGCCCTCGAGCACCGGCGCCTTCAGCGTGACCAGCGCGAAGAACGCGATCACCGGCAGGCTGATGAGGAACTCGATGCCCTTCGACGCGATCTGCCGGAGGATCCAGATGCTCCGCGGGATCTTCACCGACCGGATCAGCTTCGACTCCGAGCGGAACGCGCGTGTCGCGTCCGAGATGTTGCCGCTGAACCACGTCCACGGGAGCAGCGCCGAGAGCAGGAACACGATGTACGGCTCCTGGCCCGCGCGGCCGTGCGGGATGATCAGCGTGAAGACGAACCAGTAGATCCCGGCCATCAGCAGGGGATCGATGATCGACCAGAGGTAGCCGAGGGCGCTGGTCGTGTAGCGGACCTTCAGGTCGCGCGTCGTGAGCAGCCAGAGCGCCTGCCGGTACCGGGTCCAGTAGCCGGGGCGACGCGTGGCCCGAACCGGTCGGGTCGCGGTCACGGCTGCGGTCACGGGGGTCCGTTCGATCAGGGGGGCGATCCCGCA
>DASYJR010000030.1:0-6316 GCA_035996305.1 Amnibacterium sp.
CGCGCCGCTGCCGCGGCCGCTGCTCGAGCAGGCGGTGCGCCTGCTGCCGGACGCGTCGATCCATACCCCGTACGGCATGACCGAGTGCCTGCTCGTCACCGACGTCGACCTCGACGGGATCCGCGCCGCCGGTACCGGTCCGGGCGTGTGCGTCGGTCCGCCGGTCCCCGGCGTGGAGCTCCGGGTCACCCCGCTGGACCCGCTCGGCCGGCCGGCCGGCGGACCGACGGCCGAGCCCGACGTGCTCGGAGAGATCGAGATCCGGGCCCCGCACATGCTGGCCGGCTACGACCGTCTGTGGCGCACCGACCGGGCCGCGCGCACCCGCGACGGCTGGCATCGGACCGGCGACGTCGGACGACTCGATCCGGAGGGACGCCTGCACGTCGAGGGCCGCCTGCCGCACGTCGTCAGCACCGCCGACGGCGTCGTCACCCCGGTCGCGATCGAGCAGGCCGCGGAGTCGGCGGGCGTGCGGCGCGCGGCGGCGGTGGCCGTCGGCCCCGCCGGGACGCAGCAGCTCGTCGTCGTCGCCGAAGGTCACCCGGCGGGCCTCGCGCCCCCCGCGGTGGCGGCCGCCGTGCGTGCCGCCGTGCCCCGACCCGTCGCCGCGGTGCTCGGCACCCCGCGGCTGCCGACCGACGTGCGCCACAACTCGAAGATCGACCGCACCCGCGTCGCCGGCTGGGCGACGCGGGTGCTCGGGGGCGACCGGACGTCGCGGCCGTGAGCCGCGTCCTCGTCACCGGCGCGAGCGGCTACCTCGGCGGAGCGGTCGCGCGAGCGCTCGTCGACGCGGGGGAGTCGGTCGTCACGCTGCAGCGGCGGCCGAGCGGCGTGCCCGACGCCGAGGACGTGCTCGGCAGCCTCACCGATCCCGCGGCCCGCGCAGCCGCGCTCGAGGGGGCGGACGCCGTCCTGCACCTCGCGGCGAAGGTGTCGCTCGCCGGCGAGCCCGCGGAGTTCGCCGCCGTGAACGTCGAGGGCACACGGGCCCTGCTCGAGGACGCCGCGGCGGCCCGCGCGACGCGATTCGTGTTCGTGTCGTCGCCGTCGGTCGCCCACACCGGGTCGTCGATCATGGGCGACCCGGCCCGGCCGGCGGAGCCGGAGCGCGCCCGCGGCGACTACGCACGGACCAAGGCGGCGGCCGAGCTGCTGGCGCTCGCCGCCGACCGTCCGGGCTTCGCGGTGCTCGCCGTGCGTCCCCACCTCGTCTGGGGCCCCGGCGACCCGCAGCTCGTCGCCCGCATCCAGGACCGGGCCCGGCGCGGCCGCCTGCCCGTCGTCGGCACGGGCGCCGCCCTCGTCGACACGTGCTTCGTCGACGACGCCGTCTCCGGGATCCTCGCGGCCCTCGCGGCGCTGCCCCGCGTGCACGGCCGCGCCTACGTGCTCACGTCGGGGGAGCCGCGGCCGATCGGCGAGCTGGTCGCGGGCATCTGCGCCGCGGCCGGTGTCCCCGCACCGCGCCGCCACGTGCCGGCCGTGCTCGCCCGCGCCGCAGGAGGCCTCGTGGAGGCCGTCTGGCGCATCCGGCCCGGCTCGGACGAGCCGCCGATGACCCGGTTCCTCGCCGAGCAGCTCTCCACGGCCCACTGGTTCGACCAGCGGGCCACCCGCACCGACCTCGGTTGGCGGCCGCCGGTCGGGGTGACGCGCGGACTCGAACGCCTCGTCGCCGCGGGGCCGGGGGATCTGGCAGAATAGCCCGTCGGGTCCGCGAGCCCCGACCCTCTATCCGGGCACGCGGGCGGATCGTCTTGCTTCCGCGCCGGGTGTGCCCCACGCCCCCGGGACCGTCGGATGTCGTATCAATCGTCTCGCATGTGAGGAACACCAGACAGTGGCCGTCAAGATCCGCCTGAAGCGGCTCGGCAAGATCCGAGCCCCCTACTACCGCATCGTCGTCGCCGATTCGCGCACCAAGCGCGACGGCCGCGTCATCGAGGAGATCGGCAAGTACCACCCGACCGAGCACCCCTCGGTCATCGAGGTGGACTCCGCTCGCGCCCAGTACTGGCTCGGGGTCGGCGCGCAGCCGACCGAGCAGGTCGCCGCGCTCCTCAAGCTCACGGGCGACTGGGGTCGCTTCAAGGGCGACCCCACGGCCGAGAACCGGGTCGAGGTCAAGGGCGAGAAGGTCGCCTTCCAGCCGAGCGCGAAGAAGACCCCGATCGTCCGTCCGAAGAGCGAGGTCAAGGACGCCGAGAAGGCCGCCCGAGCGGACGCCGAGGCCGACGCCGAGCGCGTCGACGAGGCCGAATCCTCGACCACCGTCGAGCACGAGACGCCGCAGCAGGTCGACAACTCCTGATGCTGAAGTCCGCCCTGCTGCACCTCGTCAAGGGGATCGTCGACCACCCGGACGCCGTCCGGGTGGAGTCCCGATCGACCCCGCGCGGCGAGCTGCTCGAGGTGCGGGTGGACCCGGCCGATCTCGGCCGGGTCATCGGCAGAGCCGGCCGCACCGCGAAGGCGCTGCGCACCGTGATCGCTGCGCTCGCCGACGGGCGCTCCGTCCGAGTCGACGTCGTCGACGTCGACAGGTAGGTGGCTGCGGCACGGGCCCGCTCCGCGCAGACGCAGCTGCGGGTCGGGCGACTCACGAAGGCCCACGGGCTGAAGGGTGGGCTCAAGCTCGAGCTCTTCACCGACGACCCCGACCGACGCTTCACGCCCGGCGCGTCGTTCTCGCTGCAGGTCCCCGAGACCTCGCCGTGGCACGGCAAGCGGATCGAGCTCGCCGAGCTGCGCTGGTACAACGGCCATCCGGTGGGCTTCTTCGCCGGCGTCACCGACCGCACGGCGGCGGAGAGCCTCGTGAAGGCGATCCTCTGGATCGACCAGGACCCGGCCGAGGCCGCCGAGCCCGACGCCTGGTACGACCATCAGCTGATCGGGCTCGACGTGGTGCGCGACGGCGAGGTCGTGGGCGTCATCGATCGGCTGGAGCACCTGCCGGCGCAGGACCTGCTCGTCGTGAAGGTGGGGCAGCGGGAGGTCCTGGTCCCCTTCGTCCGCGCGATCGTGCCCGAGGTCGACGTCGAGGCGCGCCGCGTGGTCGTCACGCCGCCCGACGGCCTCTTCGAGGATCTGCCCCCCGACGACGACACCCCGCGGGATCCCGACTCGGCCGCGCCCGCCGAGCCCGGCGACTCCTCCGACGACCGGGCCTGAGCGTGCGGATCGACGTCGTCACGATCTTCCCCGAGCTCGTCCGGCTGCTCGACGTCTCGCTGATCGGCAAGGCGCGCCAGACGGGCCTGCTCGACGTGCGGGCGGTCGACCTCCGCGACTTCACCCACGACCGGCACCGCACCGTCGACGACACCCCGTACGGCGGGGGCGCCGGCATGGTGATGCGGCCGGAGCCCTGGGGCGAGGTGCTCGACACGCTGCTCGACGGGGATCCGCTCGTCGTGTTCCTCACACCCGCCGGCGACCGGTTCGACCAGGGGACGGCCCGCCGGTTCGCCGCGGAGGAGCACCTCGTCTTCTGCTGCGGCCGGTACGAGGGCATCGACCAGCGGGTCGTCGAGCACACCGCCTCCCGCGCGCGGGTCGTCGAGGTGAGCCTCGGCGACTTCGTGCTGAACGGTGGCGAGGTCGCCGCGCTCGCGATGATCGAGGCGACGGCGCGCCTGCTGCCCGGCGTGATCGGCAACCCGGCCAGCCTCGACGAGGAGAGCCACGAGGACGGCCTGCTCGAGTACCCCTCTTACACGAAGCCCGCCGTCTGGCGGGGGCTCGAGGTGCCCGGCGTGCTCCGGTCGGGCGATCACGGCGCCGTCGACGTGTGGCGCCGGGAGCAGTCGCTGGAGCGCACCCGCCGCGTGCGCCCCGACCTGCTCGGCCCCGCCTGAGCCTCCTGCAGGGGACGGATGCACGGCGGCGCGCACCGGACGGCCGCCCCGCAGGGCGCACCGGCGCGCGGCGCGGCCGCGGCGAGCGCCGGACTAGGGCCGAACCGGACCGGTCGTGGCACCGGGCGTGGCCGGCGGCTGCAGCACCTCGCTGTAGTCCGGTCGCCCGTCGGCATCCGCCGGGAGGGGGGTGCCGTCGTCGTACAGCGGCCACGCCAGGCGGCGCGAGCCGGGCGGCGGCACCGCCACCGGGGTGCGGCTGCGGAAGAACCAGGCGAGCAGGGGCAGCAGCGCCGTGCCGAGCAGCGACAGCACGCCCGCGACCGCGGTCGCCCGCCAGTAGGGGTTCGGGAAGTCGCCTCGGTCGACGAGCAGGGGCAGCGAGAGCAGAACGGCGAGCACGACGACGAGCGCCGTCGTCGCCACGGCGAGCACGCGGAGGATCGGCCGCCGCACCGAGCGGCGGCTCTCGTCGAGCAGCCACACCCAGAGCAGCGCGACCCGGTCGACGAAGGCCAGTCCGATCCACGACCAGAGCTCGGGCCAGACCCCGTGGGTGGCGAACTGGTCGGACGGATCCGCCAGCGCCACCTTCAGCACACCGACGACGAGCAGGAAGAGGGCGACGGCGACGCTGACGAGCGCGAGCCGGTCGTTGCGCCGGGACAGCACGGCCGCGTCGAAGAGTGCGAAGAACGCGAAGCCGAGGAAGACGAGGACGACGGCGAGCAGCTTCTGCTCCAGGACGGCGAAGGTGCCCGCGATGATGGCGAAGATCGCGATCGCGGCCGCCGCGAGCACCGCGACGATGATCGCCTGGAGCACGAGCTTGCGCACCGCGGGCCAGGTCAGGGCCCGAGTGGGCGTGGCGTCCGACATCGCGGCGACTCCGATCCGTGCGTGAGCCGCACGCTACCGAGCGCCGCGCCCTGCCGGTACCCCGCTTCCGGGATCGCCGATCCGGCCCGGCCGCGGCGGGCCGCGAGGCGCGGCTCAGCCCCGGGCGGTGAGCACGACCGGGGCGCCGTCGGTGATCGCGATGGTGTGCTCGCTGTGCGCGCCGCGCGAGCCGTCGGCGCTGCGCAGCGTCCATCCGTCCGGATCGGTCACGATCCGGTTCGTCGTCTCGAGCAGCCACGGCTCGATCGCGATCACGAGCCCCGGCCGCAGCTTGAGGCCGCGGTTGCGCCGGCCGTCGTTCGGCACGTGCGGATCGCCGTGCATGGTGCGGCCTACGCCGTGACCGCCGAACTCGAGGTTCACGCTGTACCCCGCCGCACGGCAGACGTCGCCGATCGCCGCGGAGACGTCGCCGAGCCGGTTGCCGGCCCGTGCCTCGCCGATCGCGGCGGCGAGCGCGTCCTGCGTGGTGGTGATGAGCCGCTCGTCCTCGGGCCGGGCGCGGCCCGCGATCACGGTGATCGCGCTGTCCGCGACCCAGCCGTCGACGGCGGCCGCGAAGTCGAGGCTCACCACGTCGCCGTCCTGGAGCCGGTAGTCGTGGGGGAGCCCGTGCAGCACCGCGTCGTTCACCGACGTGCAGAGCACCTTGCCGAACGGCATCGCGCCGAACGACGGGTGATAGTCGATGTAGCAGCTCTCGGCGCCGCGGGCCCGGATCATCTCGTGGGCGATGCGGTCGAGCTCGAGCAGGTCGACGCCCACGCGGGCCTCCGCGGCGAGTCGCTCGAGCACGGTCGCGACGAACCGCCCTGCGGGCCGCATCGCCTCGATCTCGGCGGGGGTGCGCAACTCGATCACGGGTCCTCCTGTTCGGCACTCGACCCTAGACCGGGCCGGCCGGGCGCCGGTGCGGGGCCGCTCAGCACGCCCTGGGCGAACCCGGCCCTGCTGCAGAGGTGCCGGATCTACCCTTCCCTCATGAGCGCGCGCATCCCGATCGCCGGCATCCGGAGGGCTGCGTTCGTGTGGCAGTTCGCGGCGGCCGTGGTGCTGCCCCTCTGGGTGCTCACCGGCTACGCGATCTGGGGCGCCGGCATCGGCGGCTTCCTCGGCGTCAGCCTGCTCGCTCCGCTGCTGGTCGTCGCCCAGCTCGCCCTCGCCGTGCTGTTCACCGCCCGGGCGTCCGTCCGACGACTCCGCATGCTCGGTCTCGCCGACACCGCCGCGGTCGCCGTGCTCACCGCCGCGGTGATCGGCGTGGGGTTCTTCGGGCCCGCCACCACCTGGTTCGGCGTGCTGGCCGTCGCGGCCGCGCTCGCCGGCCTCTGGCTGGGCGGCTACGAGCTGGTCACGGACGTCCGCGCACGGATGCGGGAGACGCTCGCCGCGTTCGGCTTCCGTCCGCCCGAGGTGCGCCCGTCGATCGACGCCGGCGAGTACGTGGTCATCAAGCCCTCGAAGCGATAGCCGTCGCGGGCAGCCACGGCGCCGGTGCGCCGGCACCCCGTGCGGCAACGGCTGGACGGCGTGACTCCCGGTCCTGTGGC
>DASYJR010000031.1:0-5740 GCA_035996305.1 Amnibacterium sp.
AGCAGGCGAACCGCGACCGGGTCTGGATGACGGAGGTGGCCGCCGCCACGGAGCTCTACCTGGCCGCCGGGGGGGTGCTCCCCCTCACCCGCGACGTGCCGGAACGCCTGGTGCGGGTGCGGTGGCTGCTCGAGGAGTTGCGCCTCAGCCTCTTCGCGCAGAGCCTGCCGGCGTCAGAGCCCGTCTCGCTCCAGCGCATCCGGAAGGCCCTCCTCCCCTCCTGACCGTCCTCGAGTCGCCACTCGTGGCGACCTCGGACTCTCTCGAACCCGCCATCAGTGGCAAGTCCTCGAGGTGCCGGCGTGTTCACACCTGTGACTACACACGTGTGTATAGTCCCGATCATGTCGCTCCCCCGCACCCTGCTCGGGCTGCTCGATCCGCAGCCCGCGCACGGCTACGACCTCAAGCGGTCCTACGACCAGCACTTCGGCGGCGACAAGCCGCTCGCCTACGGCCAGGTCTACGCGGCCCTCGCGCGGATGCTCGGCAACGGCCTCGTCGAGGTCGCGGGCGTCGAGCCCGGCGACGGCCCGGACCGCAAGCGGTACGCCATCACCGACGCCGGCGTCACCGAGCTGCACACGTGGCTGGGGACGCCGGAGCCGCCGGCCGCGTACCTGCAGAGCACCCTCTACACGAAGGTCGTGCTCGCGGTGCTCACCGGGACCGACCCGCACGACCTGCTCGACACCCAGCGAGCGGCGCACCTCGCCGAGATGCGCGTGCTCACCCGCCGCAAGCAGGGCGGCGACCTGGCCACCCAGCTCGTCTGCGACCACGCGCTGCTGCACCTCGAGGCGGACCTGCGCTGGCTCGAGCTCACCGCGACCCGCATCGAGGCCCTGAAGACGACGGTCGCCCGATGAGCGCGGTCCTCGAGGCCGAGGGCCTCATGAAGGCCTTCGGACCGACCGCCGCGCTGCGCGGCGCGGCCCTCGCCGTCGAGGCCGGGGAGATCGTCGCGATCGTCGGCGCCTCCGGCTCCGGCAAGTCCACCCTCCTGCACTGCCTCGCCGGCATCGTGCGTCCCGACGCGGGCACCGTGCGCTACCGCGGCACGGACGTCACCCGGATGTCGGACGGCGACCGCAGCCGCCTGCGACGGACGGAGTTCGGCTTCGTCTTCCAGTTCGGGCACCTCGTGCCCGAACTCACCTGCCTCGAGAACGTCGCCCTGCCGCTCCGGCTCGCGGGTGTGCGCCGCCGCGACGCGGAGGCGCGGGCCCGGGACTGGCTCGACCGCGTGCAGGTCGAGCAGGTCGCGGCCTCGCTGCCCGGCGAGGTGTCGGGCGGCCAGGCGCAGCGCGTGGCCGTCGCCCGCGCCCTCGTCGGCGACCCGTCGGTCGTGTTCGCCGACGAGCCGACCGGTGCCCTCGACTCCCTGAACGGCGAGCGGGTGCTGCAGCTGCTGACCTCCGCCGCCCGCCGGTCCGGTGCGGCGGTGCTGCTCGTCACGCACGAGGCGCGGGTCGCCGCGTACTCCGACCGCGAGGTCACCGTGCGCGACGGCGTCACCCGGGATCTGCGGGTGCCGGCGTGATCCGCACCCTGCTGCCGCTCGCCGGCGCCGCCGCCCTCCGAGGGCGCGACGCGCGCATCCGCACCGCCCTCGTCGCGATCGCCGCCGGGTTCGCCGTCGCGCTGCTGCTGCTCGCGGTCAGCGTACCCGGCGCGCTGGCGGCCCGATCGGCCCGATCGGACGCCCGCAGCCCGCTCCGCACCGACACCGCCGCCCCGCTGCGTCTCGCCGAGATCGGCATCACGGGCAGCACTGACGACGTCTCCGGCCTCGTGATCGCCCCGCCGGCCGGCCCGGCGCCGCTCCCGCCCGGGATCCCGTCCCTGCCGCCCGCCGGCACCATGCTCGTGTCCCCGGCGCTGCTCGCCGACCTCGCCGGCGCGGACGGCGCCCTCCTGCACGCACGCCTCCCCTACCGGATCGTCGGCACCATCGGCTCCGCCGGCCTCCTCGGGCCGACCGAGGCGCGCTTCATCGCCGTCGACCCGGCGATGGCCGGCGCCGGCACCGCGGTCGCGGTGCGCGGCTTCGGCGAGACCGGGAACCCGGAGCCCCTCGACCCGGTGCTCACGCTGCTCGTCGTCGTCGGCGTGCTCATCCTGCTCGTCCCGATCGGCATCGTCGTGGCGGTCGCCGGGCGCTTCGGGGCCGAGCGCCGCGATCGGCGCCTCGCCGCGCTGCGCCTGCTCGGGCTCTCCTCCGGATCCGTGCTCGCGCTCGCCCTTCTCGAAGCCGCGGTCGCGGCGGCCCTCGGCGACCTCGTCGGCCTCGCGGTCTTCGCCGGCGCTCGCAGCGTCATCGGCTCGTTCAGCATCGCCAGCCTCAGCGTCTTCCCCGGCGATGTGGCACCGCCATGGCCCGCGGTCGCCCTGGTCCTCGCCGTCGTGCCGATCCTCCTCGGGGGCGCGGCGCTCGCCGGCCTCCTCGCCCTGCGCGTCGAGCCGCTCGGCGTCGTGCGGCGGGCCGCGCGGCACCGCCGCCTCGCCTGGCGGATGGTCGCCCTCGGCCTCGCCGCCGCGCTGCTCGCGGGCGGTGGCGTCGCGCTCGCCGCACGGCTCGGCGTCGGCGTCTGGCTGGTGGGAGCGGGCGTCGTGCTGCTGCTCGGCGCGGCCGTCGCGCTGCTTCCCTGGATCACGGAGCGCATCGCCGGCGCCCTCGCGATCGGGCCGGTGTCGTGGCAGGTCGCCCTGAAGCGGATCCGTCACGACGGCACGACGACGGGCCGCGTGGTGGGCGCGATCACCGCGGTCGTGGCCGGCGCGATCGCGCTGCAGCTGCTCCTCGCCGGGCTCGCCGGGACCTACACGACCGACACGGGCGTGCGGGTGTCGGGCACCCTGCTGACCGCGCAGCTGCAGGGTGCCGCCACCGCCGAGCGGATGCGCACGGTGCTCGCCGCCGGCGGCGCGACGTTCGCCACGACGGACCTCGGCGTGCGCGGCCACGACGGCCGCTTCGTCACGGTCGTGACCGGCGACTGCGCGGCGCTCGCGTCGGTCGCCTCCGTGCCCGGCTGCGCGGACGGGCGCGTCTTCGTCAGTCCGGGCGGATCCGCCCGGCGCGGGACCGTGCTCGACGCCCACGGCGCCTGGCGGGTGCCGGGCGATGCGGCGACGACGACCCTGACGGCGCTCCCCGACGGCGACACCTTCGAGGGCGCCCTGCTCGTGACGCCGGGGGCGTTGCCGCTCGCCCGGCAGGCCCCGGTCAGCGTCAGCAGCGTGGTCCCGGACGGATCCGCGGCGCTGCTCCGGATCGTGCTGGCCGCCACCGCGGTCGACCCGACGATCGCGGTGCGGCCGCTGGCCCCGATCTCCGTCTCGCACCGCTTCGACGCGGTGCGGCGCGGACTGACCGCCGGGCTGGTGCTCGTCCTGCTGCTGATCGGCCTCGTGCTGCTCGTCTCGGTGGGCGAGCAGCTGCGGGAGCGCAGGCGGGCGCTCGCCGTGCTCGCCGTGCTCGGGCTGCCGCGCGGCACGCTCGCGCGCTCGATCCTCGCGGAGAGCGCGCTGCCCGTCGTGGTCGGCGGGGTGGTCGCCGCCGTCGCCGGCGCGGCCCTCGGCACGGCCCTGCTCGCGATCCTGGGCCGGCCGGGGTTCCCGGATGCGGCGGTGGTCGCCTCCACGGCGGCCGTGGCCCTGATCGTGCCGGTGCTCGTCACGGTCGCCGGCCTCCCGGCAGCGCTCCGGCTCCTGCGGCCGGAGCACCTCCGGGCGGAGTGACGGGACGTCCGCTCGGCCGGACACCGATCAGCGCGGGTCCGGGCCAGTGGCGACCGGAGCGCCGGGACGGTTCGACCACTGGCTCCAGGAGCCCGGATAGAGCGCAGGCGCGAAGCCGGCGCGCATGAGCGCGACGACCTCGTGCGCCGCGGTCACCCCGGAGCCGCAGTACGTGGCGACCGGAGCACGGGCCCGCACCCCCAGCGCTTCGAAGCGCCGCCTGAGCTCGTCCGGGGCCAGGAACCGGCCGTCCGGGCCGAGGTTCCCCGTGGTCGGCGCGCTCACGGCGCCCGGGATGTGCCCGGCGAGCCGGTCGATCGGCTCCACCTCGCCGCGGTAGCGCTCGCCCGCCCGCGCGTCGAGCAGCACGCCGTCGAACGGCTCGAGCGCGCCCCCGTCGACCACCGGCAGCCGCCCGGGCATGAGCACGACGGATCCCGGCCGCGGCGCCCGGTCCCCCGACTCCAGCGGCCGGCCCGCCGCTCGCCAGGCCTCGAGGCCGCCGTCGAGCAGCCGCACCTCGACGCCGGCGTCCTCGAGCAGCCACCACGCCCGGGCCGCCGACATGCCACCGAGGTCGTCGTACGCGACGACGAGGTCGCCGTCGCTGATCCCCCATCGCCGCGCGGCGGCCTGCAGCTCGCCGGGGTCCGGCAGCGGGTGCCGCCCCTCGGCGGCCGACGGTGTCCCCGCGAGCTCCGTCTCGAGGTCGACGAAGACCGCCCCCGGTACATGCGCCTCCCGGAATGCAGGGCGGCCGTCGGGTGCGTCGAGCCGCCAGCGCACGTCGAGCAGCACGAGCCGGGGGTCGTCGAGGCGGGCGGCGAGGTCGTCGACGGAGATCAGCGGGTCCATCGCACCATCGTGCCCGGCCCGGCGGTCGCGTCGCGCGCGTCCCGGTCAGGCGCTCAGCGCCGTGCCGAGGGGTGCGCCGTCGACCCCGGTGATCTCCGCCTGCGCGAGCAGCGCGAGATCCCGCAGCACCTCGAGGTTGATGTCCTCCGGCTCGCGCGGCTGGGAGTCGTAGATGCAGAGCGAGCCGATCCGGTAGCCGTCCGGCGACTCGATCGGATGCGCCGCGTAGAAGCGGATGGCATTCGGACCGTGCGCCAGCGGGCTGGCCATGACGCGCGGGTCGCTGCTCGCGTCCGCGATGACGGTCGGCTCCGCCTGCTCGATCGCTCTCGTGCAGAACGAGTGCGCCCGCGGGTTCGACCGCCGCTCGCTGCCCGCGACCGCCATCTTCCACTGCCGGTCCCGGTCGATGAAGTTGATCTCGGCGCTCTCCGTGCCGAAGGCTGTGCGCGCGAGCTCGACCAGGTCGTCGAGCCGCGGATCGGGCGCGGCACCCACGATGCCGAGCTCGTCGAGGGCCTGCTGCCGCCGCGCCTCGTCGTCGGGCAGGCCGCGGCGGCGCACCGCCGTGTCCCCGGCGGGCAGGTCGAGTCCCGCACGGATCTCGTCGCTCAGCGTTTCGGCGAGCGGCCGCTCCCCGGACCCGCAGAACGCGACCCGCGACGTGCCGAGCGTCTTCACGGTCCGCTCGATCCGGCTGCGGGGGGACCCGACGTGCCGTCCCCCGCCGCTCCGGACGGCGGCGGCCTCGGCCACGATCACGCGGCTGCCGCCCGCGGTCCCGGCGAGCACCCGCTGCAGCAGCTCCTCGAGACGGCGCACGGTGCGGAACCGGAACGGCGACTCGAGCCGGTCGTCCACGACCAGCACGACCGCCTCGTACCGCCCGAGGCGCCACTCCTCGAAGGCGCGGTCGACCGCCTTGAGCACCGGCTTCAGGTCGCTGACCACGTCGAGATCGACCCCGCGCCGCGTCGAGAGCCAGACCCGGTCGAGCACTCGGTCCGGCAGCTGCACGCCCGACCCCTCGACCTGCAGCGCGGCGCGATCGCCCGCGACGAGCACGCGGACCGGCGCGGGCCCGCTGTGGTGCAGCCGTCGCACTCGCAACCGGGTCCCGCGGGTGTCGGTTGCGCTGGGT
>DASYJR010000032.1:0-11084 GCA_035996305.1 Amnibacterium sp.
GGCGCGCGCGAACGACCGGCCAAGGCCGCGGGTGGACCCCGTGACGACCGCCGTGCGGCCGGTCAGGTCGAATCGGTCGAGAACGGCCATGAGGGGCTCCTTCCGGCCCGGCGACGTCGCGCGGACCAGGGGCAGGTTAGCGATCGATCGTCGAGGATGCGCCGAGCACCGTCCCGTACTCCCCCACCAGCAGCCGACGGGCCGGGACGTCCTCGTCGATGCCCGGGTACCGGGGCGAGGCGACGAGGAACACGTTGTCGCCCTCGTCGTCGTTCACGCTCGAGACCTCGCCGCCGAGCACCTCGTCGCCCTCCGCCCAGAAGCGGTGGCGGATGCCGCGCGGCACCTGCACGCCCTCCCCCGGGCCGAGCCGCAACCGCTCCCCGGGGGGCACCGTGTGCGGCAGCCCGTTCACGAGGGCGCGGACCGGTGACCGGGGTTCGTCCGGATGCACGAGCTCGACGACCAGGTCGCCGCCACCGCGGTTCAGGATGTCCTCCGTCTTGCGCGGATGCAGGTGGAACGGCGTCTCCTGCCCCACCCGCACATGCAGCAGCTTCTCCGCGTAGGTCTGGCCGAGACCCGCGGCCTGCTCGGCGAGCGTGCCGTTGCGGAGCGTCAGCAGGGTCAGCCCGGTCCGGAGGAAGTCCCCCCGGCCGAAGTCGGTCACGTCCCAGCCCAGTCCGCGCTCGAGGGGCACCCGGAGGTCGGCGGCGCGCTCGACCCAGTGCTCCCGCGGCCACGACGCGAAGGGCGGCAGCGGGAACCGATGCGCGACCGCGAGCGCGACCGCGTCGTCGATGGCCGCCTCGATCTCGGACCGCTTCAGCACGAGGACCTCATGCCCTCATCCTGGACCCGCCCGCCGCTTCCGCGGCAGCCGGTCACTGCAGGTAGCCGTCCTCCGCAGCGCGCCGGATGAGGTCGGCCTTGCGGCTCGCCGGCCGGCGGGCCTTCGCGTACTTCTCGCGCACGCGCCGCAGGTAGGTCTTCGCGGTCTCGAACTGCACGTGCATCTCCTCCGCCACCTCGAGGGTGGAGCGGCCACCGGCGTAGAGCCGGAGCGCCTCCTCCTCGCCGACGCTGAGGCGCGGCTTCTCGAGCGTGACGGCGGCCGCAGGCAGAGGTCGCCACGGGCGCGGGACGGGCGTGCCGGCCGCGAGGCCCATCACCTCACGGGCGACGGCCATCACCTCGCCGAGCGGCTGCGACTTGGAGACGAAGGCGGAGGCGCCGGCCTTCAGGGCTCGGTCGCGGAGGTCCGCGGTGTCGAGACCGGTGAGCACGATCACCTTCGCGCCCGCGGCGCGGCAGGTGCGCACGCGCGCCTCGATGGAGACCGGCTCCTTCAGCTGGACGTCGATGAAGACGAGGTCGGTCGGGAATGCGGGGCTGTGCACGAGCTGCAGCCAGGACGCCGCGGTGAGCACGACGTCGAAGTCCGCCGCGTTGGCGCGCATCCAGGACGCGATGCTCTCGAGCAGCACCTCGTGGTCGTCGAGCAGCGCGACGCGGACGCGGCGGGGTTCGGCCTGGGCCACGGGCTGCTGCGGCGCGGGTGCCGCAGCGGGCCTGGGCGCACGCATCGCGCCACCGATGACCGTGGGCACGGCCGGGTGGGACGCGTGGTCCCGCGAGGTCTCGTCGACCGACATTGTTCTCCGTGGTGTGGTTCGGGGATCGCCTCGGCCGGGGTGCGACCGAGCGGTTTGTACCCCGATTCTGCCCCGCGTGTGCCGATTCGCGCTCATCCGAGGTGCGGAATTCCGGGGAATGCGCCCTGGACTGGGGTACAACCGGGGTCAGAACAGGGCCGGTTGCACCGCGGACGGGGGACGCGGCGCCGCCTGCACGACGCCGGCCGACCGCGAGCGAACCGCGCCGGCCGCGTCGTCCGCGCTGCCGATCACGAGGCCGTGCTTCGCGATGAGCGGGCGCATCCGGGCCGCGAGCCACTGCCGGTACGCCTTCGGCGCATAGGGCCCGTCGGCGTACATGCGGCGGTACGCGGGCAGGTGCTGCGGATGGGTGCGGGCCAGCCAGTCGAGGTACCACTCCTTCACGCCGGGCTTCAGATGGAGGGCGGACCAGAGCACGAAGCTGGCATCGGCGGCCTTGATCGCCGCGAGTGCACGATCGAGGTGCTCGACCGTGTCGGTGAGGTAGGGCAGCACCGGCATCAGGAAGACGCCGCAGGGCAGATCCGCCGCGCGCGCGGCGGCCACCGTGGCGAGCCGCGCCGCCGCCGTCGGGGTGCCGGGCTCGACCGCGTGCTGGAGCTCGTCGTCGAAGACGGCGACGGACATCGCGAGGTCCACCGGCACCTCGCTCGCGAGTCGGGCGAGCAGCGGCACGTCACGTCGCAGCAGCGTGCCCTTCGTGAGCACGGAGATCGGGGTGCCGGATGCGGCGAGCGCCTCGAGCACGTCCGGCATCAGCCGGTAGCGCCCCTCCGCCCGCTGGTACGGGTCGGTGTTCGTGCCGAGCGCCACCGGCGTGCGGCCCCACGACGGGCGCCGCAGCTCCTTCGCGAGCACCTCCCCGACGTTCACCTTCACGACGACCTCCGAGTCGAAGGCGCCGGCGTCGGCGAAGTCCAGATAGGCGTGCGTCGGACGGGCGAAGCAGTACACGCAGGCATGGGAGCAGCCGCGGTACGGGTTGATCGTCCAGCCGAACCGGGTGCCGGGCACGGCCCCGGGCACCTTGTTCAGCGCGGACTTCGCGAGGACCTCGTAGAACGTCACCCCGGCGAACTCGGGCGTGCGGACCGTGCGGACGAGGTTGTTCAGCCTCGCGAGCCCCGGCAGCGAGTCGGCGCTCGATGCATCCAGCTGCTGTCCCGCCCATCGCATTCCGACATTCGAACACGCGTTCGAGGCGAGGTCAAGTCAGGCGATGAGCCCCAGGGCGCGCGCCGTGACCGCGTGGATCCGTTCGACCGCGGCCGGATCGTCGGAGAGCAGGCTGCCGAAGCTCGGGATCATGGTCTTCAGCTCCGGTTCCCAGGCGGGCATCCGGTCGGGGAAGCACCGGCGGAGCACGTCGAGCATGATCGAGGTGCTCGTGGAGGCGCCGGGCGAGGCGCCGAGCAGCCCGGCGATGGTGCCGTCGCCGCCCGTCACGACCTCGGTGCCGAACTGCAGCACCCCGCCCTTCCGGGGGTCCTTCTTGATCACCTGGGCGCGCTGGCCGGCGATGAGCTTCACCCAGTCGCTCTCCTTCGCCTCGGGCATGAAGCCCTGCAGCGCGGCGAACTTCTTCTTCGGCGTCGCGAGCAGCTGCCCGATCAGGTACTTGAGGAGGCCGAGGTTGTCCTTCGCGACCGCGAGCATCGGGACGAGGTTGTGCGGCTTCACCGACAGGAACAGATCGAGCAGGCTGCCGTGCTTCAGGAACCGCGGCGAGAAGCCGGCGTACGGACCGAACATCAGGGACGCCTTGCCGTCGACGATGCGCGTGTCGAGATGCGGCACCGACATGGGCGGCGACCCGACCTCGGCCTTGCCGTAGACCTTCGCGTGGTGCTTCGCAACGAGCTCGGGGTCGTCGGCGCGGAGGAACTCCCCGCTGATCGGGAACACCCCGAATCCGCGCGCCTCGGGGATGCCGGACTTCTGCAGCATCTTCAACGCCCAGCCACCGGCGCCGATGAAGACGAAGCGTGCACGCACCTCGTGCTTCGTCATGCCGACGAGCTGCTTCGCGCGGATGCGCCACAGGCCGTCGCGCTCCCGCTTGAGCCCGGTGACCTCGGTGTTCAGCAGCAGCTGCCCGCCGTCCGAGACCAGCGCATCCGTCAGCCCCCTGGTCAGGGCGCCGAAGTCGACGTCGGTGCCCTGCTGGGTGCGCGTCGCCGCGATCGGCTCGGTCTTGTCACGCCCGAGCACGAGCAGGGGCGCCCACTCGTAGATGACCGCCGGGTCCTCGGAGTACTCCATGCCGGCGAAGAGCGGGTTGGCGGTGAGCGCCTCCCACCGGCGGCGCAGGAAGTCGACGTTCTCGGCGCCGCGCACGAAGGTCATGTGCGGGGTCGAGTTGATGAAGCCGGTGCCGACGGGCAGCTGCGCGTTCATCACGAGGGACGACCAGAACTCGCGCGAGAGCTGCCACTGCTCGTTCACCTTGACCGCGCTCGAGATGTCGATGGTCCCGTCGGGCCGCTCGGGCGTGTAGTTCAGCTCGCAGAGGGCGGCGTGCCCGGTGCCCGCGTTGTTCCACGGGTTGCTGCTCTCCTCCGCGACCGCGCCGAGGCGCTCGTAGATGCGGATGGACCAGTCGGGCTGGAGTGCATGCAGCAGGGTGCCGAGCGTGGCGCTCATGATGCCCCCGCCGATCAGCACGACGTCGATCGGTTCGTCTGTCGGCACGGATCAACAGTACGCCGCGCGTGCTGCCCATCCGCGCCCCCGCCCGGGGGTACCGACCGCATCGGTGAGCGCTCCAGCAGGACGATCCCGCTGGCGCAGGACGGCACGTCCGAAGCGCTCCTGCTGCAGCGAACCGCGCCTGCAGGAGTGCTCCCTCCGTGCTGCCCGGCCGCGCCTCAGCGGGCCGCCGCCACCCGTGTGGCGAGTAGCTCCGCGATCTGCACCGCGTTCAGGGCGGCGCCCTTGCGCAGGTTGTCGTTGCTGATGAACAGCGCGAGACCGCGCCCGTCGGGCACGCCCTCGTCCTGGCGGATGCGCCCGACGAGGCTCGGATCGATGCCGGCGGCCGCGAGCGGCGTCGGCACCTCGACGAGCTGCACGCCCGGAGCGCCGTTCAGCAGTTCCCGTGCCCGCGCCGGCGTGATCGGCTCGCGGAACTCGGCGTTCACCGACAGGGAGTGGCCGGTGAAGACGGGGACGCGCACGCAGGTGCCGGACACGAGCAGCCCGGGCAGCTCGAGGATCTTGCGGCTCTCGTTGCGGAGCTTCTTCTCCTCGTCCGTCTCGCCCTCGCCGTCGTCGACGAGGTTGCCGGCGAACGGCAGCACGTCGAACGCGATCGGCGCGACGTACTTCTCCGGCCGGCCCAGGTCGACCGCGGATCCGTCGTGCACGAGCTCCTCGAGCCGGCCGGAGGCGACACCCCGCTCGATCTGCTCCTTCAGCTCCGCGACGCCGGCGAGGCCGCTGCCCGACACCGCCTGGTAGGTGCTCACGACGAGGCGGGTCAGCCCGGCGGCCGCATCGAGCACCTTCAGCACCGGCATCGCGGCCATGGTCGTGCAGTTCGGGTTCGCGACGATGCCCTTCGGCGCCCGGTCGATCGCGTGGGGGTTCACCTCGCTGACCACGAGCGGCACGTCCGGGTCCATGCGCCAGGCGGACGAGTTGTCGATCACGACCGCGCCCGCCGCGGCGAAGCGCGGCGCCTGCTCGCGGGAGGTCGTGGCCCCTGCCGAGAAGAGGGCGACGTCCAGGCCGCTCGGGTCGGCCGTCGAGGCGTCCTCGACCACGACGTCCTCGCCGCGGAACGGCAGTGTCGTGCCGGCCGACCGGGCGGAGGCGAAGAAGCGGATCTCCTCGATCGGCAGATCGCGCTCCGCGAGCAGTCGGCGCATCACCCCGCCGACCTGGCCGGTCGCGCCGACGACCCCGATCCGCAGGCCGCTCATCGGCCGGTCCCCGCGTAGACGACGGCGTCGGTCTCGGCGTCGAGGCCGAACGCGGTGTGCACGGCGATGGCGGCGGCCTGGACCGAGTCGGCGCGGGTGACCACGCTGATCCGGATCTCGCTCGTCGAGATCATCTCGATGTTGATGCCGGCGTCGGCGAGGGCCCGGAAGAGCTCGGCGGAGACGCCGGCGTTCGTGCGCATCCCTGCCCCGACGAGCGCCAGCTTGCCGATCTGGTCGTCGTGCTGCAGCGTCAGGTAGCCGAGCCGCGCCTGGTCGGCGCTGAGCGCCGCGATCACGGACTGGGCGGACGCCTTGGGCAGGGTGAACGAGATGTCCGTGAGCCCGGTCGACGCGGCCGACACGTTCTGCACGATCATGTCGATGTTCGCGCCCGTGCGGGCGACGGTGGTGAAGATCTCCGCGGCCCGGCCGGGTTCGTCCCGCACCCCGACGACCGTGATCTTCGCCTCGCCGAGGTCGGTGGCGACCCCCGCGATGACCGGTTCCTCCACGGGTTCTCCCTTCTCGTCGAGCCCCGGTTGCACCGGGTTGTACACGATGGTGCCCTCCTTGTTGTTGAAGGAGGAGCGGACATGCAGAGTGACGCCGTGCCGGCGCGCGTATTCGACCGCGCGGATGTGCAGCACCTTCGCCCCGCCGGCGGCCAGCTCGAGCATCTCCTCGCTCGAGATGCGGGCGATGCGGCGGGCGCGTGGCACGACGCGGGGGTCCGCGGTGAAGATGCCGTCGACGTCGGTGTAGATCTCGCAGGTGTCGGCCTCGAGGGCCGCGGCGAGCGCGACGGCGGTCGTGTCGGAGCCGCCCCGGCCGAGGGTGGTGATGTCGCCGGTGCCGCGGTTGAAGCCCTGGAAGCCCGCGACGATCGCGATCGCCCCCTCGTCGAGGGCGGCGCGGACGCGCCCCGGCGTGACGTCGACGATGCGCGCCTGGCCGTGCTGGGCGTCGGTGATCATCCCCGCCTGGCTGCCGGTGAACGAGCGGGCATCATGGCCCATGCTGCGGATCGCCATCGCGAGCAGCGCCATGGAGATCCGCTCCCCCGCGGTGAGCAGCATGTCGAGCTCGCGCGGCGCGGGCAGCAGGGTGACCTCGTGCGCGAGGTCGAGCAGCTCATCGGTCGTGTCGCCCATCGCCGAGACCGCGACGACCACGTCGTTGCCGGCCTTGCGGGTCTCGACGATGCGCTTCGCGACCCGCTTGATGCTCTCGGCGTCGGCGACGGAGGATCCGCCGAACTTCTGCACGATGAGGCTCACCTGGAGGTCCTTCCGGATGGGACAAGGGAGTCTATCGGCGGCGGGCGGGCGCCCATCCGCGGCCGGGCCTGGGGCGGGGACGCCCCGGTGCGCGCCCAAGGCCCGGCGAATCGGACCCGGAGCCGGATGACCGGTCAGGCGGCCCGGAGGAACGGGATGAGGGCGCTGTTCACCGTGTCGGGCGACTGCTCGGCCGGGTAGTGCCCCGCGTCCTTCGCGACGACCGTGTGCACGCGGGCGACCGAGTGCGAGAGCGCCTCGGCGACCTGGGTGCCGCGGCCGTAGCGTCCGGCGACGGCGAGGCCGGGCATCTGCATCCGGCGGCGGATGGCGCGGCGCACGACCTGCGCATCCGTCTGCTCCGCCCGGTAGAGGGCGAGCGTGGCCTTGAGCCGCTCGTCGCCGGCGTAGGCGCCCATGTAGGCGACGTGGGCGTCGAAGTCGAGGCCCACCGGGCCCGCGCTGCCGTCGAGGTAGGCGTCGACGGTGGCGTCGTGCCGTCCGGCGAGCAGCCGCTCCGCGACGCCCTCCGGGGCCTGGAACAGCGAGCGGTGCCAGGTCGGGTAGGTCTCCGACTCGGCCGACTCCACCTCGATGCCGGGTGGCACGTCCTCCTCGACGACGATGGCGGCGACGCGACCGGGCTGCTGGGCGGCCATGAGCAGGGCGATGGTGCCGCCCCAGTCGTGGCCGACGACGGCGAAGCGACCGATCCCGAGCGCGTCGAGCACGGCGAGCACCTCGCCGGCGAGGGTCGCCTTCTCGAGGTCGCCGGATCCGGTCGACGTGTCGCCGAGTCCCCGGGCCTCCACGGCGATGGCGCGGTAGCCGGAGCGGGTGAGCGCCGGGACGACGTGCCGCCAGTGGAGCGCGGTCACGGGCCACCCGTGGACGAGGACGACGGCGGGTCCGCGACCCGTGTCCTCGACGTCGAGACACGTGCCTGCACCGATGGGGACGAGCATGCGCGATTGTATGCGCGCCATCCCCGCCCGACGGGCGCGACGTGCGGGAGGTCGGCCCCGATCAGTGGTCGACGAGCCGGCGGCCCTCGAACGCGCGCCCGAGCGTGATCTCGTCGGCGTACTCGAGGTCGCCGCCGACGGGGAGTCCGGAGGCGAGGCGGCTGACGGGGACGTCCATCGTGCGGAGGAGCCGCGACAGGTAGGTCGCGGTCGCCTCGCCCGTCATGTTCGGGTCGGTCGCGAGGATGACCTCCTGCACCTCGCCGTCGGCGAGCCGCTGGACGAGCTCGCGGATGCGGAGGTCGTCGGGCCCGATGCCGTCGATGGGGCTGAGGGCGCCGCCGAGCACGTGGTAGAGGCCGCGGTACTCCCGGGTGCGCTCGATCGCGGCCACGTCCTTGGGCTCCTCGACGACGCAGATCGAGGCGTGGTTGCGGCGCGGGTCGCGGCAGATGCCGCACCGCTCCTGATCCGCGACGTTGCCGCAGAGGGAGCAGAACCGCACCTTGTCGCGCACCTCGAGCAGCAGCTCGCCGAGGCGGCTGACGTCGAAGCCGCGGGTCTGCACGATGTGGAACGCGATGCGCTGCGCCGATTTCGGGCCGATGCCGGGCAGGCGGCCGAGCTCGTCGATGAGCTCCTGCACGATGCCTTCGTACATCAGCCCACCTCGCTCGGCGCCACGGTCGTCTCCTCGAGGAAGCTCGCCCCGAGGATCTCACGGACGACCGCCTCGCCGTACCGCTGCTCGGGCGGTGCGGTGACGACCGGTGCGCGCGGCGTCTCGGCCGCCGAGGCGGCGGGCGCGGCATCCGCCCACGCCGGTGCGGTGTCGGCGACGGCCTGCCCGCCGTCGACCTTGGGCAGGAACTTCACCCGGACGCCGAGCACGGACAGGATCGCCGAGCGCAGCACCTCGCTCGTGCCGCCTCCGCTCGGGGCCGCCTGCCGGAAGCTCTCGACGTCGCTGCGGCTGACGAAGGAGAGGGTGAGCACGTCGCCGTCGAGCGACCGCGGGTGCGAGGTGTAGACGACCGCCCAGGCGCTGCGGCGGGTGCGCTGCACGGTTTCGAGGATCTCGGGCCAGGCGTCGCGCACGTGCTGGAGCGTGACCGCGCCCGGTTCGACGGCGGCGGCGGGCACGGGCTCGGCCGGCAGGTCGTCCGGGATCGGCGCTGCTGCCGGCACGGCCGGCGCGGACACGGCCGGCGCGGACACCGTCGGGGCGGTCGTTGCGGGCCCCGGCGCCGCGGGCGAAGCGGCCGTCGGCGGCTGGACGGTGGGCCGTGCAGCTGCGGGTGCCGGCGCCTGCACGGCGAATGCCGCGGCCGGCGCGAGCGTCGGGGCCGCGGCGGCCGGCTCGGGCGGCCGCACGGATGAGCCCTGCCGGGACGCCGGCGGCGCGCTGCGCTGCGCGGGCGCGTCCGCGACCTCGACGCCGACGCGGCGCTCGAGGCGTTCGAGTCGGGCGATGGCGCCGCCGTCACCGGCCGCCGCCGCGGGCACGAGCATCCGGGCGATCATGAGCTCGAGATGGAGCCGCGGCGACGTCGCGCCGACCATCTCGTCGAGGGCGTCGCTGACGGTGTCGGCGGCGCGGGAGAGCTCGGCGGTGCCGAAGCGCTGCGCCTGCACGATGAGCGCGGCGATCTGGTCGGCGGGGGTGCCCCGCAGCACCCCCGCCGCACCCTCGCCGGTGGCTGCGACGATGATGAGGTCGCGGAGGCGTTCCAGCAGGTCCTCGACGAAACGGCGCGGGTCCTGCCCGGTCTGCACGATCCGGTCGATCCCGGCGAACGCCCCCGCGGCGTCGTGCTCGGCGACCGCGGTGACGACCTCGTCGATGAGCGAGCTGCTGGTGAAGCCGAGCAGGGCCGTCGCGCGGTCGTAGGCGACCGTCGACCCCTCGGATCCCGCGATCAGCTGGTCGAGCAGCGAGAGCGTGTCGCGCACGGATCCGCCGCCGGCCTTCACGACGAGCGGCAGCACGCCGGGCTCGACGGAGACGTCCTCGGACTCGCAGAGCTCGCCCACGTAGGCGAGCATCTGGGCGGGCGCGACGAGCCGGAACGGGTAGTGGTGCGTGCGCGACCGGATGGTCCCGATGACCTTCTCGGGCTCGGTGGTCGCGAACACGAACTTCACGTGCTCGGGCGGCTCCTCGACGATCTTGAGGAGCGCGTTGAACCCCTGCGAGGTGACCATGTGGGCCTCGTCGAGGATGAAGATCTTGAACCGGTCGCGGGCGGGTGCGAACACGGCGCGTTCGCGCAGGTCGCGGGCGTCGTCGACGCCGTTGTGGCTGGCCGCGTCGATCTCGACGACGTCGAGCGATCCGCCGCCCCCACGGCCGAGCTCCATGCAGCTGGGGCAGACGCCGCACGGGGTGTCGGTGGGCCCCTCGGCGCAGTTGAGGCAGCGGGCGAGGATGCGTGCGGAGGTGGTCTTGCCGCAGCCGCGGGGGCCGCTGAAGAGGTAGGCGTGGTTGACCCGGTCCGTGCGCAGCGCGGTGCGCAGCGGCTCGGTCACGTGGGACTGGCCGATGAGCTCCGCGAAGCTCTCCGGCCGGTAGCGGCGGTAGAGGGCGGTGACCATCCCAGAAGGGTACGTGCGGGGTGCGACACCGCCGGGCGCGTCGCGCCCCGTGTGCACCCGCGGGCGCACCGCATCCGACCCCGGGCCACTTCGGACACGAATGAGCGTCATCGGACGCCCGGAACGCCCGATCCGGCCCGTGCACCGGGTGTGGGCCCTACCCCGGGGGGCGCAGATGAAAAGGACCCCCCGCGCACCCGCCAGAGCCCGGTTGCCCTTGCTGCGTTTCCGCCCTGGGGGAGTTGGCCTGGATGGCGCCACGCGGGGAGCCGGCGTCCAGTGTACGAGGCGCTCGGGCCGGCGACGCGACGGCGGGCCGGATGTGGTGGCGCCGAGTGGCCGGTAGGATGCTCTGGCTCCGCTCGTGCGGCAGCACCGGAGGATTCGCCTAGTGGCCTATGGCGCACGCTTGGAAAGCGTGTTGGGTGAAAGCCCTCGGGGGTTCGAATCCCCCATCCTCCGCGACAGCATTTCCCATCCTGACCAGGGTTTCTCTCCCCAAGCCGCTGACCGGCTGAACCTGCGTGTGCTGAGCCATGTGCTACGCGCCTCCGAGGAGGGCCGCGTACCGGTTCGCGGCGGCTTTCTGCACCGTCGGGGCGACGTGCGAGTAGATGTCCATCGTGATGTTGATCGACGCGT
>DASYJR010000033.1:0-5324 GCA_035996305.1 Amnibacterium sp.
TCGCCCACCGTGCGCAACGCGCCGACGCGCGCCGTGCGGGCCGCGAGGAACTCCTCCGGCGGCAGGCCGTAGAGGTCCGCGGCCGCCGAGGCGACCGGGTCCGTGTCCGCATCCTGCTGGTCCGCCACGGTCTCCTCCTGCCCGTCGGTGCCCACCTGGGTATCCGCCTCCGGATGCTTGGCATTCGGTAACAGATCGGGTTCGAAGCGCCCGTCGGACACGGGACGGTCAGACCCGCTTCGTAGCATGCCGGAATGCCCGGCTCCGCTCCCCGTCGTATCGGAACCGCCTTCTCCGCATTCCTCGGCATGATCGCCGTCGCCGTGATCGCCGGCGTGATGGTCGCGGTGGCGGTCACTCCCGCCATCGCGCTGACCGGCACGACCGCCAAGAACGGCATCGGCCTGTTCGAGGACCTGCCCACCGACCTGAAGATCGCGCCGCTCGACCAGAAGACGAAGATCTACGCGAAGTCCGGTGGCAAGGACGTGCTCCTCGCGTCCTTCTACACGCAGAACCGCGAGGTGGTGCCGTGGAGCGACATCACCACGACGGTGAAGAACGCCACGCTCGCCGCCGAGGACGTGCGGTTCTACTCGCACGGCGGCGTCGACCCGACCGGCATCATCCGTGCGACCGTCGCCGACCTGCTGGGCAAGAACGTGCAGGGCGCCTCCACGATCACGCAGCAGTACGTGAAGAACGTCTGCGTGCAGGAGGCGGAGCAGCTGCACACGACGGCCGCGGTGAACAAGGCCTACAACGTCTGCGTCGACGCGTCCGTCGGCCGCAAGCTGCGTGAGGCGCGCCTCGCGATCGCCCTGGAGAAGAAGTACTCGAAGGACCAGATCCTCCTCGGCTACCTGAACATCGCGCCGTTCGGCGGCCGCGTCTACGGCATCCAATCGGCCGCCCAGTACTACTACGGCGTCAACGCGAACAGGCTCAGCATCGCCCAGGCCGCGAGCCTGCTCGCGATGGTGAACAACCCGAACGTGCTGCGGATCGACGACAAGGCGAACATCGGCCCCAACACGGCACGGCGCGACTACATCCTCGGCAACGAGCTCAACCACAAGCTCATCACCAAGGCGCAGTACGACGCCGCCGTCAAGACGCCCGTGAAGCCCAAGATCACGGCCCCGAAGACCGGCTGCCAGGCGGCCGGTGTCGCCGGGTACTTCTGCGACTACGTCGTCAACACCGTGCTGAACGACCCGGCGTTCGGCAAGGACTACAACACCCGCTACGCGAACCTGCAGTCGGCCGGCTGGAAGATCTACACGACGCTGAACCTGGGCCTCGAGAAGAAGGCCCAGTCGGTGATGAACACGTACATCCCGAAGCACTCGACGGTCTTCAACGTCGGATCGTCCGCCATCTCGCTGGAGGTCGGCACCGGCCGGATCATCACGATGGTCCAGAACAAGAACTACGACAACACGGCCGGCCAGGACAACACGGCGGTGAACTTCAACACCGACCAGGCCTACGGCGGATCGGGCGGCATCCAGCCCGGGTCGACCTACAAGCTGTTCACGCTCCTCGACTGGTTGAAGACCGGCCACACCCTGAATGCGGCGGTGAACTCGAACCAGCGGACGATCCCCGCATCGGCGTTCACCTACTGCGGCGCCCCGGACACCGGCGACGCGCCGTGGCAGGTGGGCAACGACACAGGGACGAGCGAGAACGGCCTCCATTCGGTGACCCAGGCCACGGCGCTGTCCATCAACGGCGCGTTCGCGACCATGGGCGAGCAGCTCGACCTCTGCGACATCCGCTCCATGGCGCAGTCCTTCGACGTGCACCCCGCGAAGGGCGGCAAGCTCGAGGCGAACCCGTCGTCGATCATCGGCACCAACTACGTCGCGCCGCTGTCGATGGCGACCGCGTACGCGGGCATCGCGAACAACGGCAGGACCTGCACGCCGGTGGCCATCGACAAGGTGGTGAAGGCGGACGGCACCGCCCTGGCGGTGCCGAAGACCTCCTGCCGCCAGTCGGTGGATCCGCAGGTCGCCATCGCCGCCGCGTACGCGTTGCGCGCCGTGATGACCGGCGGCACCGCCGCGGGCGACAACACCGCCGACGGCATCTACGAGATCGGCAAGACCGGCACGACGGACGGCAACGCGAACACCTGGATGATCGGCACGACGTCGAAGGTGACGACGGCGGTGTGGGTCGGGAACATCACCGGCTACCAGGACCTCCGGGCGACGAACCTCGGCTACTGCCCCGCGGGGTACTCGTCGCAGGCCGCCGTGCAGCGGCACTGCCTCTGGAAGGGCATCCAGACCGCGGTCAACGCCGTCTACGGCGGCGCGACGAGCTGGCCGCAGCCGCAGCCGCAGTACCTCTCCGGCGGTGCGGCGACCACCACCACGCCGTCGACGGTCACCGGCACGGTGCCGAACGTCAAGGGCATGTCGAAGGCGTCCGCGGAGGCGGCGCTCGTCTCGGCGGGCTACGCCTGGGCGATCGGTGCCCCGGTCGCCTCGAGCCTCCCGGCGGGCCAGGTCGCGTCCACGTCACCCGCGATCGGCTCCTCCGCCCCGCAGCACACCGAGGTGACGATCTTCCCGAGCGCCGGCTGATCGGGGGACCGTCCGTCCCCGCGGACGCCCACCCGGATCTCGTAGGTTGGAGACGTGAGCTCCTCCCTGCCCTCCCGCGTCCTCGGCCGCACCGGCCGCCCCGTCTCCACCGTCGGTCTCGGCACCTGGCAGCTGGGGGGCGACTGGGGTGACGTGACCGAGGCCGACGCCCGCGCGGTGCTCGAGGCGAGTGTCGAGGCCGGCGTCACGCTGCTCGACACCGCGGACGTCTACGGCGACGGCCGCAGCGAGCGGATCATCGGCGCCTTCCGCGCCGCGAATCCGTCCGTGCCGCTCACGGTGGCCACGAAGATGGGTCGGCGCGTCTCGCAGACCCCCGACGCCTACACGCTCGAGCACTTCCGTGCGTGGACGGACCGGTCGCGACGCAACCTCGGGCAGGACACGCTCGATCTCGTGCAGCTGCACTGCCCGCCGACGGCCGTCTACGAGGACGACCGCGTCTACGACGCCCTGGACACGCTCGTCGCCGATGGCGCCGTCGCGGGGTACGGCGTGAGCGTCGAGGAGGCCGGTCAGGCCCTCACCGCGATCGCCCGTCCGAACGTGGCGAGCGTGCAGATCATCCTGAACGCGTTCCGGCTGAAGCCGCTCGACGAGGTGCTGCCGTCGGCGCAGGCGGCGGGCGTCGGCATCCTCGCCCGCGTGCCCCTCGCCTCGGGCCTCCTGTCCGGCAAGTACGACGAGCACACGACGTTCTCGGCCGACGACCACCGGAACTACAACCGGCACGGGGAGGCGTTCGACCAGGGCGAGACCTTCTCCGGCGTCGACTACGAGGCCGGCGTGCGGGCCGCCGCGGCGTTCACCGCCCTCGTGCGCGAGCACGGGCCGGCCGGTGCCGCTCCCGCCCAGGTGGCCATCGCGTGGGTCGCGCAGCTGCCCGGAGTGACGAGTGTGATCCCCGGTGCGAGGAACCCCGAGCAGGCGCGCTCGAACGCGGCAGCGGCGGCGCTGCCGGCCCTGTCGGACGCGGTTCGCGCCGGGGTGCAGGACCTCTACGACACCTGGTTCCGGGCAGCGGTCCACGACCGCTGGTGAGGTGTCAGCTCCGGGTCGAGCGGAGGGTCACCCGGATCCCGCCCGGGAGCACTTCGACGGCCACGGCGGCGAGGCTCGGCGCGACGAGGTCCCCGTCGAGCAGGGCGGGATCGACCGTCCCCTGCACGGCGAGGGTGGTCGCCCCCGCCGCACGGGCGGCGACGAGCCCCGCGGGCGCGTCCTCGACGACCAGGCAGTCCGCGGGATCGACGCCGAGCCGACGGGCGGCCTCGAGGAACGGGTCGGGTGCCGGCTTGCCGACGGCGGTGTCGCTCGCCGTCACGAGCACCGGGGGGTGGAGCCCGACAGCCGCGAGGCGGGCGTCGGCGAGGGGGCGGCTGCAGGAGGTGACGACGGCCCACCGGTCGCGAGGGAGCGCGTCGAGCAGCTCCCGCGCTCCCGGGAGCACGACGATGCCGTCGGTGTCGGCGATCTCGAGCGCCTCGATCGAGGCGAACGCGGCGTCCACCTGGTCGCCGGCCACGTGGCCGGCGACGATCTCGCGCGCAGGACGGCCGTGCTCGTGGCTCGCGAAGACGTCCCCGACGCCCCACTGCTCGCCCCACCGCGCCCAGGAGCGGGCGACCGCGGGCGTGGAATCGATGAGCGTCCCGTCCAGGTCGAAGAGCACGGCACGGACGATCGGCATCCCTCGAGCCTAGCCAGCGGAATGCCACGCCCTTCCGGGCTGCTGTGCCCTCCATGACGACGATCGCCATCACCGGCGCCACCGGCCACGTCGGCGGTCGCGCCGCCCGCATCCTCGGCCCGCGGGTCACCCGCCTCCTCGTGCGCGATCCCGCCCGTGCGCCCCGCATCGACGGCGACCCCGAGGTCGCCCGCGTGGACTACGAGGACCGCGACGGGGCGCTCGCCGCGTTGACCGGCATCGACGTGCTGCTCATGGTCTCCGGCGCCGAGTCGGAGCACCGGCGCGCGCAGCACCGCCGTTTCATCACCGCCGCGGCCGACGCCGGCGTGCGGCACGTCGTCTACACGAGCTTCGACGGCGCGGGACCGAACGCCGTCTTCACCCTCGGCCGCGACCACTGGGACGCCGAGCAGGCGATCCGCGGGTCCGGCATGGCGTTCACGTTCCTCCGGGACAGCTTCTACAGCGACTTCTTCCCGATGTTCGCCGACGATCAGGGCGTGATCCGGGGGCCCGCGGGCGACGGCGCCGTCGCGGCCGTCGCCCGCGCCGATGTCGGCGACGTGGCGGCCGAGGTCCTCGCCCATCCCGCCGCCCACGAGGGCGCCGCGTACACGCTGACGGGGCCGGAGGCGATCACCGTCGCGGACGCGGCGGCGCGGATGACGCGGGCGCTCGGCCGGCCGTTCCGTTACGAGGAGCAGACCGTCGCCGAGGCGTACGAGAGCCGGCGCGGCCTCACCGACCTCCAGTGGCAGCTCGACGCCTGGGTGTCGACGTACACGGCCATCGCGGACGGCGCCATGGACGCGGTGAGCGACCACGTCGAGCGGCTGACCGGCCACCGGGCCCGCACGCTGGAGGAGGCGCTCGCCTCGTCCTAGCTCAGGTCGAGGCGGAAGGGGAGGCCGCAACCGCCTTCAGGGTGTCCGGCTCGGACGTCACGCTGCTCGGACCCTGCCCGCCCGGCGAGGCGGAGCTGCTCGGAGCAGCACTGGACGACCCGCTCC
>DASYJR010000034.1:0-6760 GCA_035996305.1 Amnibacterium sp.
ACGAGTCCTCGTTGAGCTCCATGCGCACGAGCACGTAGCCCGGGATCCGCACTCGGTTCACGAGCTTGCGCTGGCCGTTCTTGATCTCGACCACGTCCTCCATGGGGACCTGGACCTCGAAGACGCTGTCCTCCTGGCCGAGCGATCCCTTGCGCTGCTCGATGTTCTGCTTCACGCGCTTCTCGAAGCCGGCGTACGAGTGGATGACGTACCACTTGCCGGGCTTGGCACGGAGCTCCTGCCGGAACGCCTCGTAGGGGTCGACGGGCGTCTCGTCCTCGTCGGCGGGGGCGTCCTCGGGGGACGTCTCCTCATCGGCGAGGTCGGTCGCGATGCCCTCGGCGGCGCCCTCGGCGCCGGTCGCGGTCGCGTCCTCGAACGCGCCGTCGATCTCGTCGTCGCTCGCGGCCTCGGCCGCGGCGTAGTCGGAGGGGTCGTGCACCTCGAGGGCCTCGTCGATCGCCGCGTCGGCCTCGGGGTCAGCGGCGAGCTCGATCGCGTCGATCTCCTCCTCCTGGTTCTCGGGGTCGTCGTCGATGACGGTCAGCCCCTCGCCGGCGACCGCCTCCTCGAGCTCCTCCTGCGCGGACGGCAGGTGGCTGTCGTCGGCGCCGAAGCGGCGCTCGTCCGCCTCCTCGGGGCCGGAGTCCTGCTCGAGCTCCGGCTCGAGGTCGAGGTCGTCGCGATGTGACTTGGCCACTGGAATGTCGATCCTTCTCGTCGTTGTGGTGCGGCACGGCCGCAGACCGGTCGCGCGCGGGTCGCGCGGTCCGGCAGGTCGGTCGGGTCAGCGGGCTCCGCCGAAGAGGAACACGACGAGCGCGCTGAGCCCGAGGTCGAGCACGTACACGATCGCCATCATGACGACGACGAATCCGAGCACGACCGCGGTGTACGTGACGAGCTCACGTCGGGTGGGGGTGACCACCTTGCGAAGCTCGGCCACGACCTGCCGGAGGAAGAGCGCGATACGGGCGAACGGCCCACGGCGGGCCTGCCGCTCGAGCTTCGCGACGGCGACGACGTCCTCACCGGGCGTCTCGAGCAGTCTGCGTGCCACGTGCGGTTCACCCTTCCTCGTTCTCGTCCTTCGCAGGGCGGACAGGACTCGAACCTGCAACCTGCGGTTTTGGAGACCGCTGCTCTACCAATTGAGCCACCGCCCTAGGGCGCCGGTCGACCGTCTCCCGGCGAGCCTTCGAGCGCGAGTGCGGCCGGGCACGCCGAAGCGAGCGTTCGGCTCCGACTGACGAGCGAGTGTAGCGCAGGAGGGTCGGCACGCCCGATTCCGGGCCCGCCCCTCCCAAGCAGTTGCCACTTTCCCGGCGTTCCCGGCGCCGAAACCGCAGAACGCGGCAACCGTGAGGAGCGGCCTACAGCCCGACGCTGCCCTGCATGATGCCGCCGTCGACCACGACGGTCGTCGACGTCATGTAGGAGGCCTTGCCGGAGGCGAGGAACACGACCACGTCGGCGATGTCGGCCGGCTCCGCGACGCGGCGCAGCGGGATGGCGTCGGTGAGCTTGCCGAGGAGCTCCTTGTTGCTCGTCGTCTGGGCGTTGATGGGCGTGTCGACCGCGCCGGGTGCGATGTTCACCATGCGGATGCCGTGCTCGCCGAGCTCGACCCCGGCGGTGCGGGTGAGCATCCGCATGCCGCCCTTCGAGACGCAGTAGGCGATGTTGCCGGGCATCGGCCAGTCCTCATGGACGGACGAGATGTTGAGGATGAGCCCGGGCGTGCCCTGGGCGATGAACTGCTTCGCCGCCGCCTGCGAGGCGAAGAACGCGCTCTTCATGTTCACCGCCATCACCCGGTCGTAGTCGGCCTCGGTGCTGTCGAGCAGCGACTGCCGGGTCTCGATCCCCGCGTTGTTCACGAGCACGTCGAGGCGCCCGTACGCGTCGATGGCGGCCTGCATCATCCGGTGCAGATCGTCCGGGCTGGAGATGTCGGCCTCGACACCCGTCGCCTCGCCGCCGGCCTGCTTGATCTCGTCGACGAGCTTCGCCGTGGCGTCCTCGTGGGCGACGTAGTCGATGACGACCCGCGCTCCCTCCGCTGCGGCGGCGCGCACGATGGCGGCACCGATCCCGCTGTTGCCGCCGGTGACGACCATGACCTTGTCCGAGAGCAGCACGGGTCCTCCTTGTTCCTCGGGGATTTCTTCGGCATCGTGTCCCCGTTCGCTGAGCGTGCACCCCGCGCGACCTGAGGCGGAGGGAAGTCCCGGCGGTACGCTCGGGGCGTGCCCCGCTCCACCCTGGCCCCGATCTCGCCGCGCATCGCCGGCATCGCCGAGTCCGCCACGCTCAAGGTCGACGCGAAGGCCAAGGCGCTGAAGGCGGCAGGGCGTCCGATCGTCAGCTACGCGGCGGGTGAGCCGGACTTCGAGACCCCCGCCCATGTGGTCGAAGCGGCGGCCGCCGCGGCCCGCGACCCGCGCAACCACCACTACACGGCAGCCGCAGGCCTGCCGGAGCTGCGCGAGGCGGTCGCGGAGAAGACGCGGCGGGACAGCGGGCTGGAGGTGTCGCCCTCCGCGGTGATCGTCACGAACGGCGGCAAGCAGGCGGTCTACCAGTCGATCCAGACCCTCGTCGGCGACGGCGACGAGGTGCTCATCCCCTCGCCCTACTGGGTGACCTACCCCGAGGTCGTGAAGCTCGCGGGCGGCACCCCCATCGGCGTGTTCGCGGGCGCGGACCAGGACTACCGCGTGACGGTCGAGCAGCTCGAGGCAGCGCGGACGCCGAGGACGAAGGTGCTCCTGTTCGTCTCGCCGTCGAACCCGACCGGATCCGTCTACTCACCCGAGGAGACGCGCGCGATCGGCGAGTGGGCGCTCGAGCACGGCGTCTGGGTGGTGACCGACGAGATCTACCAGAACCTCGTCTACGACGGCGTGCGCGCCGTGTCGATCGTGGAGGCGGTGCCCGAGCTCGCCGAGCAGACGGTGCTCGTCAACGGCGTCGCGAAGACGTACGCGATGACCGGGTGGCGGGTCGGCTGGATGGTCGGCCCCGCGGCGGTGATCAAGGGCGCCGGGGACCTGCAGTCCCACCTGTCGTCCAACGTGAACAACGTCGCGCAGCGGGCCGCCGTCGCCGCGCTCACGGGGCCGAACGAGCCCATCGAAGCGATGCGGCAGGCGTTCGACCGGCGGCGCAGGACGATCGTCGAGGGCCTGAACCGGATCCCCGGCTTCCGCACGCCGACGCCGCAGGGCGCGTTCTACGTCTATCCGGACGTCACCGGCCTGCTCGGTCGCGAGTGGCACGGCCGCACCCCCACGAGCACGCTCGAGCTCGCCGACCTGATCCTCGAGGAGTGCGAGGTGGCGGTCGTGCCGGGCGAGGCGTTCGGTCCGAGCGGCTACCTCCGCTTCAGCTACGCGCTCGGCGACGACGCGCTGGCCGAGGGCGTCGACCGCCTCGCGCGCTTCTTCGGCTGACCTGAGCGTACGGTCCGGGATCCCAGCAGCAGGGCGCGCCCTCGCCGCGGCCGTGGTCACGATGTTCGTCGTGACCCATCCACCGATCGGTGGATGAGGAGTTCAGCCCGACGAGGGCTGTGCGCGAGCGTCCACGCGGCCACGATGGACCCATGACGACGACCCGATCCCGCGAGGCCGCGGTGGCCGTGCGGGATCTCCTCAAGCGCTACGGCGACCGGACAGCCGTCGCCGGCGTCTCGTTCGAGATCGAGCACGGCGAGACCTTCGCGCTGCTCGGCCCGAACGGGGCGGGCAAGTCGACCACCATCGAGATCCTCGAGGGATACCGCCGGCGCTCGGGCGGCGAGGCCCGCGTGCTCGGCGTCGACCCGGGGACCGGCGGCGTCGACTGGAAGGCCCGGCTCGGCATCGTGCTGCAGTCGAGCGCCGAGGCGGGTTCCCTGCCCGTGCGCGAGCAGCTCGCCCACTTCGCCTCGTTCTATCCGCATCCCCGCGACGTCGACGCCACGCTCGAGGCCGTCGGCCTCACGGATGCGAGCCGCATGCGCGTCCGCGCGCTGTCGGGCAGCGACGACGCCTCGACGTGGCGCTCGGGATCGTCGGCCGCCCCGAGCTGCTGTTCCTCGACGAGCCGACCACCGGGTTCGACCGGGAGGCCCGCCGCCGGTTCTGGGACCTCATCCGGTCGCTGAAGGCCTGCTCCACGTGTTCGAGAAGCTCGGCGTGGGCGACCGCACGCGGGCGGTGACCCGTGTGATGGAGCTCGGGCTGCTGCCGCGGTGACGATCAGCGGCGCAGCACGCGCCGCTGGTGCGCGGCACGGCCGGCCGCTGCTGCTCGCCGCGCCGGCCCCGCCTGAGACGGGAACGGCGGACGGGCCCAGCCCGTCCGCCGTATCACCGCATACGTCAGCGGAAGACGTCCTTGACGTTCTCCCCGGCCTGCTTCAGGCTGCCGGCTGCCTGGTCGCTGCGGCCTTCGGCGACTTTCTCGTCGTCGCCGGTCGCACGTCCGAAGGCTTCCTTGGCCTTGCCGCCGAGCTTCTCCGCCTCGTTCTGCACCTTGTCGTCCGCAGCCATAGAGCTCCTTTCGTTCAGGAGCCTCCACGCTGACCCTTCAAGCTGAGGAACGACTCGACGGTCACTCGATTCCCAGCGTCAGAGCGCCGCTCCCACGAGGGTCGGCTCCGGCTGCAGCAGCACGCCGAACTCGATCTGCACGAGGTTCCGGATGTAGCGCGCGAGCTGCAGCACCTCCTCCGCGGTAGCGCCGCCGCCGTTCACGATGGCGAGGGTGTGCTTCGTGGAGAGGTGCGCTCGGGATCCGGGCAGCCGGAACCCGCGGCGCACGCCGGCGTGCTCGATCAGCCAGGCGGCGGAGAGCTTGACCCGCGGCTCCTGGTTGCGCGGCGGGCGCGGCGGCAGGTCCTGCCCGAGGGGCACGACCACGTCGGGCTCGTCATCGGTCGTCGGCCAGCGCGGCGCGGAGCTGGGCAGCGTGCGGGCGAACGACTCGCCGACGATCGGGTTGGTGAAGAAGGAGCCGACGCTCACCGAGTCCGGATCGCCGGGGTCCAGCACCATGCCCTTGCGCCCACGCAGCTGCAGGACGGTCTCGCGCAGGGCGGCGATGGGTACGCGGCTACCGAGGGGGACGCCGAGGGCGTCGGCGAGCTGCGCGTAGGCGATGGGGGCGCTCAGCGCAGGGGGGCCCTCCCCCGGGCCGTGCAGCTGCAGCTCGATCGCGAGCACGACGCCCTCCCGCCCGTGCTTGAACACGGAGGTGCGGTAGCCGAGCTGGAGCGCCGACGCGGGGACGCGGCTGAGTGCCCCGGTCGACCGGTCGAGGAACTCGACGGCGGTGAGGGTCGCGGCGAGCTCCTGCCCGTAGGCACCGATGTTCTGGATCGGTGCCGCACCGCAGGATCCCGGGACCCCGGACAGGGCCTCGATGCCGGCCCAGCCCTGTTCCACGGCGTAGGCGCAGAGGTCGTCCCAAGGCTCTCCCGCCTCCACGCGGAGCCGCACGGCCTCGCGCTGCTGCGGCGGGCGGAGGGACCGGGATAGGGACAGCAGGCGGTCGGCGTCGCTCACCGGCATCGCCGGCACCGCGGCGGTCGGCGCGAGCGGCAGCCGGGTGATGCCCCGCGTGGCGACGCGGAGCACGGTTCCGTCGAACCCGTCGTCACCGAAGACGACGTTGGATCCGCCGCCGAGCACGAACAGGGGCTCGTCGTCGTCCCAGGCGGCGCGGGCGGTGGCGACGACCTGGTCCCGCTCCGTCGCGGTGACCATCTCGCGGGCGGGTCCGCCGACACGAAGGGTGGTGAGGTCGGCGAGCCGCGTGGTGCCGGAGGCGGTGGCCACGACGCCTAGCCGATCCCCACGACGACCTGGGCGCGGCCGAGCACGACGGTGCCGTCCACGGCCGCGGTCAGGTCGATGCGCAGCGTTCCCGCGTCCGCGTCGACCGCGCCGACCTTCGCGGTGACGTCGAGCACGACGCCGCCCTCCGGCGGCACCGGGACGGGCTTCGTGAACCGCACTCCGTACTGGCGGACCGCCGCGGCGCCGAAGCGCTCGACGACGGGCTGCACCGCGAGGCCCATGGTGAGCATCCCGTGGGCCAGGACGCCCGGCAGGCCGACCGACCGCGCGACGTCGTCCCGGTAGTGGATGGGGTTGAAGTCCCCGGAGGCCCCGGCGTAGCGCACGAGGGTCTCGCGCCCGATCGGGAAGGCGGCGGTCGCCACGACGTCCCCGACAGTCCATGCCGCGTCGGTCATGCGTCGCCCCGCACCACGAGGGTGGAGATCGCGGTCACCACGTGCGCGCCGACCGCGTCGTGGATCGCGGACTCGGCGGTCACCATCGCGTTCCCGCCGAGGGACTTCACGCTGGTGACGGTCATCCGCGCGGTCAGGGCGTCGCCCGCCACGATCGGTCGCGAGCTGACGAAACGCTGCTCGCCGTGCACGACGTGGGACAGCTCGATGCCGCCGCGCTGGTCCGCGAGCAGCTGGGCGAGGGTGCGCTCCTGGACGACCACGGCGAAGGTCGGCGGCGCCACGACATCGGCGAACCCGGCGGCGCGAGCAGCGGCCGGATCGAGGCTCACGGGATCCGTCGATCCGACGGCGAGGGCGAACTCGCGCACCTTCTCGCGTCCCACCAGATAGGGCTCGGTCTCGGGGTACGTCGTCCCGAGGAGATCGGCGGGCGAGGGCATGCAGGGATCGTACCGGCGGGCGCGTTCCGGGGCCCGACGGTCAGGAGCCGCTCACGCGCATCGCCGAGACTGAC
>DASYJR010000035.1:0-7920 GCA_035996305.1 Amnibacterium sp.
CGACGACGCCGTACAGCAGATGCACGACGTTGTGCAGCACGGACACCTGGAACAGGCCGATCAGCTCGGCACCCGACGTCGGTCCCGCGAAGGTCAGCGTCCCCGTCGTCAGACCGGGGACGAAGCCCGCGATCCCGACCAGCAGGAACACGACGCCGAAGCCGAGGGCCACCTTCTGGATGTCGCGCCTCCCGAAGCCGCCTCGATCCTCGTCCGTCATCCGTCCCTCTCCTGCCCGGCCGCGCGGGGCCGTGCAGGAGATCAGACGTCGCTCGGCTGGAGGAGGGGCGGATGGGGCCTTGAAGGGGTCTGAACGTCAGGCGGGCGTCAGCTCGCCCCGGCGGACCGCCTCGGCCTCGAGCTCGCGCACGATCGGCAGGACGTTCGCGCCGAAGTACTCGACCTCCTCGATGAAGTGCAGGAACCCGAGGAGGAACAGGTCCACGCCGTGCTTCTTGTACTCGACGATCCGGGCCGCGACCTGCTCGGGCGTCCCGATGAGGCCCGTGCGGAAGCCGTCGTTGTACTGCACGAGGTCGCGGAGGGTCGAGTCCGCCCACATCCCCTTGCCGTCCTTCGTGGACGAGCCGGCCTGCTGCACCGCCTGCCGGAAGCCCTCGACCGCCTCGGGGTTCGCCTTCGCGATGATCTCCTCGAGGGTGTCGCGCGCCTCCGTCTCGGTGTCCCGGGCGATGACGAAGCCGTTCAGTCCGAACTTGACCGCGCCCTCGCGCCCGGCGGCCGCGGCGTACGCGTTCACCTCGACGTACTGCTCGTCGAAGCCGGCGAAGTCCTTGCCGTTGCTGAAGTACCAGTCGGCGACCTCGCCACCGTTCTTCCGCCCGGCGGTCGAGTTGCCGCCCTGGAAGATCTCCGGGTACTCGTGCCCCTCGGTGCGGTACGGCCCGGGCTTCAGGGTGAAGTCGTGGATGCGGTAGAAGTCGCCGAGGAGGCTGAACTCCTGCTCGGTGAACAGGCCGCGGAGCACCCGGATGAACTCGGCGCTGCGCCGGTACCGCTCGTCGTGCTCGAGCCACGGCTCGCCCAGCCCGGTGAACTCGTCCTTGAACCAGCCCGACACCACGTTCACGGCAGCACGGCCGTGCGAGAGGTGGTCGGCGGTGATCAGCCACTTCGCGAGCACGGCCGGATGCCACAGGCCGGGGTGCACCGCGGCGATCACCTTGAGCCGCTCGGTCGCCAGCAGGAGGCCGAGGGAGAAGGAGGTGGACTCGTGCTGCTGGTCGGCGCCGTACGAGGCGGTGTAGCGCACCTGGGACAGCGCGTAGTCGAAGCCGTTCGCCTCAGCGGCCCGCGCGAGGCGCACGTTGTAGTCGTAGTCCCACGAGGTCCGCTGCTCGATCTCCGAGGTCACGAGGCCCCCGGACACGTTCGGGACCCAGTAGGCGAATTTCAGCTGGTCGTCGGAGGTGGCGTGCAGCGGCGCGGTCATGCGGCCACGGTAGGCAGCAGTGCGGGGCGACGGCCCAGTGTTGCGCCGCATGACGGCGGTCACGGCCCCTGCGGCGGACGGCCGCCTACCGTCCGGGCATGCGGTCAGGGCCGGAGCAGCACCTTGATGGCGCGGCGCTCGTCCATCGCCGCGTAGGCCTCGGCGGCCTCGGCGAGGGGCAGCTCCAGGTCGAAGACGAGACCCGGCCGGATGCGGCCGGCCAGCACCTCCGGCAGCAGCTCCTCGATGTAGTTGCGGACCGGTGCCACACCTCCGCGCACCCCGACGTTCGCGTTGAACATGGTGCGGATGGGCAGTTCCGCGCCCCCGTTCGGCACCCCGACGTAGCCGACGACGCCCCCGGGGCGCACGGACCGGATCGCCTGGTCCATCGACTCCTTCGTGCCCACGCACTCCAGCACGGCGTCGGGCCCGATGCCGTGGAACAGGGCCTTGATCCGCTCGACGCCCTCGTCGCCGCGCTCGGCCACGAGATCGGTCGCACCGAACGTCGTCGCGAGGCGCTGCCGCGGCTCGTGCCGCGACATCGCGACGATCCGGGCGGCGCCGAGCCGCTTGGCCGCGAGCACGGCGCAGAGGCCGACCGCGCCGTCGCCGACGACGACCACGGTGGACCCCGTCGTGACGCCGGCGGCGTGCGCCGCGTGGTGGCCGGTGCCCATCACGTCGGAGAGCGTGAGCAGATGCGGCACGAGCTCCGGCGCCGGCTCCCCGCCGGGCACCGGCACGAGGCTTCCGTCGGCGTGCGGCACCCGCACCCGCTCCCCCTGGCCGCCGTCGGCGAAGCCGCCCATCCGGTCGTCCGCCCCCCACCATCCGCCGTGCAGGCAGGAGGTGCTCACGCCGTTGAGGCAGTTGGGGCAGGTCATGTCGCAGTCGTAGAACGGCGCGATCACGAAGTCGCCGACCCGGATCCGCTCCACCTGGCCGCCGACCTGCTCGACGACGCCCACGAACTCGTGGCCGATGCGGTGGGGATGCCTCGTGGGCACGACGCCGCGGTACGGCCAGAGGTCGGAGCCGCAGACGCATGCGGCCACGACGCGCACGATCGCGTCACCGCCCGTGGAGAGCACCGGGTCCGGCACGGTCTCGACGCGGATGTCCCGGGGAGCGTGGATGAGGGTCGCCTGCACGGTCCTCGAGCGTACGACGTCGGAATCGGGACGACGCCCCGGGAAGAGACCGGAGGCCGAGGTGGTTGACGTGTCAGACGCAACGGGGCGTCGTCCTGCATCCATCCCCCGGAAGGAATCCATCGGCATGACGCTCCTCACCGATTCCCGGCGCGCCGAGACGGCGACGCCCATCCACGACCTGCTGGCCGAGCGCTGGTCGCCCCGGTCCTTCGACCCCGACTTCGTCGCCGCCGAGGAGACCGTCACCGCGTTGCTCGAGGCCGCGCGCTGGGCGCCGTCGGCGGCCAACTTCCAGCCCCGACGCTTCATCGTCGCGCGCCGGGGCGGCGAGGCGTTCCAGGCCGTCACCGACGCCCTCTCCGAGGGCAACCGGCCGTGGGCGCCGGACGCCTCCCTCTTCGTGGTCGCGATCGCGCTCACCGAGGACGAGAAGGGCACGCCCTACCGCTGGGCCGAGTACGACGCGGGCCAGGCGATGGCCCACCTCACGGTGCAGGCCCACGCGCTCGGGTTGCACGTGCACCCGATGGGCGGCTTCGACCCGGAGGCGCTCGCCCTCGCCTTCGACCTGCCCGACGGCGCGGTGCCCGTCAGCGTGAACGCGATCGGCGCCGCGGCGCCGGCCGACCGCCTCCCCGAGCGGTACCGCTCCCGCGAGCAGGCTCCGCGCACCCGGCTCCCCCTCGAGGAGCTCGTCGTCGTCGACGACTGAGCCGGCGATCGGCGCTTCGGCGCCGTCAGCCCGCGATGTTCGCGATGAGGTTGACCGTCGAGGCGATCACGACCGCGCCGAAGAGATATGCCAGCAGGGCGTGCCGCAGCGCGGTCGCCCGCACGGCCTCATCGGTGATGTCGGTGTCCGACACCTGGAACGTCATGCCGATCGTGAACGCGACGTACGCGAAGTCCACGTAGCGCGGCGGCTCCTTCTGGTTGAAGGAGATGCCGCCGTCGTTCCCCGTGTAGTAGAGGACGGCGTACCGCAGGGTGAACAACGTGTGCACCAGGAACCAGGACATCGCCACGCTCAGCACCCCGAGCAGCGAGAGCAGCTCCTTGCCGACCCCCTGGGCGTTCTTCGCCTCCGAGAGCACGACGACGACGGCCACGAGGCTCGCGACCGCGGCGGCGACGAGCAGCAGGTCGCTCGTGCTGCGGTTCGGCGTCTCCCTCGTGGCGTGGCCGGAGGTCCGGGTGGCGTCCATGCCGGCGATCTTCAGCCAGACCCAGACCAGGTAGACCGCGCACAGCACCACCCAGCCGACATCGAAGGCGAACGAATCGCCGCCGGCCACGAGCACGGCGGTCGTCGCCGCCGCGCCGGCGACGAGGGCGATCAGCAACCGCACCCAGGATGCGCGACGGTCGTCGAGTGTCGCGTTCGGACGATCCTCGGCTCGGCTCATCCCTCGATTCTCATGAGCACGCGGTGAGAACTCTCAGAGATCCGCGACCGGCACCTGGAAGCGACCCACGACGAGCTCGTCGGCGAGTGGCGACACGTCCACCCGCACGGTGTCGCCGTCCCGGATCTCGCCGGCCAGCAGCGCCCTCGCCAGGCGGTCGTCGATCTCCCGCTGCATGAGCCGCCGCAGCGGCCGGGCCCCGTACATCGGGTCGTAGCCGCGCTCCGCGAGCCACCGCCGCGCCGCGGGCGTGACGGCCAGATCGAGGCGGCGGTCCGCGAGCCGCCGGCCGAGGCGGTCGATGTACAGCTCCACGATCTCGCCGAGCTCGGTCTCGGTGAGCGCCTGGAAGACGACGATGTCGTCGAGCCGGTTGATGAACTCCGGCTTGAACGCCTGGCGCACGAGCGCCTGCACCGCCTCCTCCTTCTGCTCGTTGCCGATCGACGGGTCGATGAGGTACTGGCTGCCGAGGTTCGAGGTGAGCACGAGGATCGTGTTGCGGAAGTCCACGGTGCGGCCCTGCCCGTCGGTGAGCCGGCCGTCGTCCAGCACCTGCAGCAGCACGTCGAAGACCTCCGGGTGCGCCTTCTCGACCTCGTCGAGCAGCACGACCGAGTACGGCCGGCGGCGGACGGCCTCGGTCAGCTGACCGCCCTGCTCGTAGCCGACGTAGCCGGGAGGGGCGCCGACGAGCCGCGAGACCGAGAACTTCTCCCCGTACTCGCTCATGTCGATGCGCACCATCGCCCGCTCGTCGTCGAAGAGGAACTCGGCGAGCGCTCGGGCCAACTCGGTCTTGCCCACACCGGTGGGACCGAGGAACAGGAAGGAGCCCGTCGGCCGTCCGGCGTCCGCGATCCCGGCCCGGGAGCGGCGGACGGCGTCGGCGACGGCGCGCACCGCGGTGCGCTGCCCGATGAGCCGCCGGCCGAGCTCGCTCTCCAGCCGGAGCAGCTTCTGCGTCTCCCCCTGCAGCAGCCGGCCGACCGGGATGCCGGTCCACTGGGCGACCACCGCCGCGATGTCCTCGTCGGTGACCTGGTCGTTCACCATCCGCGGCTCGCCCGGGTGCTCCTCGGCCTGCTCGGCCGCCGCGAGCTCGCGCTCGATCGCCGGGATCTCCCCGTAGAGCAGCCGGGAGGCCTCCTCCAGGTTGCCCTCGCGCGCCGCGCGCTCGGCCCGCATGCGCAGGGAGTCGACCTTCTCCTTGAGGTTGCCGACGCGGTTGAGATCCGCACGCTCGCGCTCCCAGCGGGCCTCGAGCCCCGACAGGATGCCCTCCCGCGCCGCGAGGTCCTCCCGCAGCTTCGCCAGCCGCTCCTTCGACGCCTCGTCCTTCTCGCGCTTCAGCGCGAGCTCCTCGAGTCGGAGCCGGTCGACGGAGCGACGCAGCTCGTCGATCTCCATGGGCGCCGAGTCGATCTCCATCCGCAGCCGGCTCGCCGCTTCGTCGATGAGGTCGATCGCCTTGTCGGGCAGCTGCCGTGCGGTGATGTAGCGGTTCGAGAGGGCCGCGGCCGCCACGAGGGCGGAGTCGGCGATCGCGACCTTGTGATGCGCCTCGTAGCGTTCCTTCAGGCCGCGGAGGATCGCGATGGTGTCCTCGACGGTCGGCTCCCCCACGAACACCTGCTGGAAGCGCCGCTCGAGCGCGGCGTCCTTCTCGATGTACTCGCGGTACTCGTTCAGGGTGGTCGCGCCGATCATCCGCAGCTCGCCGCGGGCGAGCATGGGCTTCAGCATGTTCGCGGCGGCGACGCTGCCCTCGCCGCCACCGGCCCCCATGAGGGTGTGCAGCTCGTCGATGAACGTGATGATGCGGCCGTCGGAGTCGTTGATCTCCTTCAGCACGGCCTTCAACCGCTCCTCGAACTCGCCGCGGTACTTGGCGCCCGCGACCAGGGCCGCCAGGTCGAGTGACACGAGCTGCTTGTCCTTCAGGGAGTCCGCGACGTCGCCCGCGACGATGCGCTGGGCGAGTCCCTCGACGACCGCGGTCTTGCCGACGCCCGGCTCGCCGATCAGCACCGGGTTGTTCTTGGTGCGCCGCGTGAGCACCTGGCTGACCCGGCGGATCTCGGCGTCACGGCCGATCACCGGGTCGAGCTTGCCGGCGCGCGCGATCTCGGTGAGGTTGATGCCGTAGCGCTTCAGTGCACTGCCGGCGTCCTCCTGCGGGGCGGCCGTCCCTCGCATGTTCGCCACGCTGCCTCCTCGGGGAAATCAGGGTTCGGTGGAGTTGAGTCGTCGTGACTCAGCTTTATTCCGGTTGCCGCGGCCGCCAGACGACGAGCTCGTTCCGCCGGATGGTGCGCACCCCGTGCCGCAGCGGCACGACGTCGCCGTCGGCCGTCGAGGCGAACACCCGGGAGCCCGGACGGTTGAGGAGTTCGGTGGCGAGCGCCGACTCGAGCTCCCGTACCCGGGCGCGCAGGCCGACGACCTCGTTCTCGAGCTCCAGGATCCGCCGGATGCCCTCGAGGGAGACGCCCTCGCCCGAGAGCCGCTGCACCTCGCGGAGCTGCGCCACCTCGCGGAGGGAGTAGCGGCGCGACTTGCCGGCGGTCCGCCTGGGGGAGACGAGGCCGAGCCGGTCGTACTGGCGCAGCGTCTGCGGGTGCATCCCCGCGAGGTCGGCCGCCACCGCGATCGCGAAGACCGGATCATCGGCACTCATGTCCATCATCGGCGCGCCTTCGCGATGAGGTCGTCGCGGGGGTTCTGGGCGGGCCCGGACTCGGTGAAGCGCTCGAGCGCCTCCTTCTGCGCGGCGGTCAGATGGCTCGGCACGGCCACCTCCACGCGGGCGAGCAGGTCGCCGGTGCCCTTCGGGGTGACGACGCCCCGGCCCTTGACGCGCAGCACGCGGCCGCTCGAGGTGCCCGGCGCGAGCTTCATCCGCACCGGCTCGCCGCCGAGGGTCGGCACCTCGATGGTGGCGCCGAGCGCCGCCTCAGCGAAGGTCACCGGGACGTTCACCTTCAGGTTCAACCCGTCGCGCTCGAAGACCGGATGCTTCGACACGTTCACGGTGAGCACGAGGTCGCCCGCCTCACCGCCGTCGGGACTCGGTTCGCCCTTGCCCTTGAGCTTCAGCTTCTGACCGTCGGTCACGCCGGGTGGGATCCGCACGGTGATCGGCTTGCCGCCACCGCCCGAGAGGGTGAGCGTGTCGCCCTGGGTCGCCGTGGTGAAGTCGACGGTGACCGCCGCGGTGACGTCGCGGCCCGGCGTGGGGCCGCCGAAGCCGCGGAAGCCGCCGGTCGTCTGACCGAACCCGCCGCCGTTGCCCGCCGTGCCGCCCTGATTGAACAGCCCGCCGAGCAGGTCCTCGAACCCGCCACGTGAACGGCCGCGGGCACCGCCGCCGAACATCGAGCCGAACACGTCCTCGAATCCGCCCTGGCCGGGGCCGGCGGCGGTGAAGCGCGCGCCGGACCCCATCGCGCGGATCTGGTCGTACTCGCGGCGCTGCTCCTCGTCGGAGAGCACGCTGTACGCCTCGCTGATCTCCTTGAACCGTGCCTCCGCCTTGGTGTCACCGGAGTTGGAGTCCGGGTGGTACTGCCGCGCGAGCTTGCGGTACGCCTTCTTCAGGTCCGGCTGGGTGACCGACTTGTCGACACCGAGGACCTGATAGAAGTCCTTCTCGAACCAGTCCTGGCTCGCCATGGCTAGCTCGCGGGGGTGTCGACGACGACCTTGGCGGGGCGGAGGACCGTGTCGCCGACGCGGTAGCCCCGCTCGACGACGTCGGACACCGTGGCCTTCTCGACCGTCGGGTTCTCACGTTGGAAGATCGCGTCGTGCTCGCGCGGGTCGAAGAGCTGCCCGGTCTCCCCGAAGGGCGTGAGCCCGAGCTTGCCGGCGGCACCGCGGAGCTTCTGGGCGATCGTCG
>DASYJR010000036.1:0-9030 GCA_035996305.1 Amnibacterium sp.
CGGGGCTGGCAGCGCGACCTCGACCGGCGCCGGAGCGACCTCACCGTGATGCGCAGCCTCTCGGAGCTCTACCGCGCCTACGTCGGCACGGAGCTGATCTTCGACGACACCGAGGCACGGCGCCTCGGCGCGGCGATCCCGGCGGACCACGTCGACGAGCTCGGCTTCGATCCGGCGCGCATCGACTGGAACGACTACCTCCAGCGGGTGCACTTCCCCGCGATCACCGGTCTCATGCGCGTCTTCTCGCGCCGAGGTGGCGAGAAGACGGCCCCCGCCGAGCCGCAGGCGCTCGCGGCGCGGCAGGACGTCGTGGCCGTGTTCGACCTCGAGGGCACCGTCGTCGACTCGAACATCGTGCGGCAGTACCTCTGGGTGAAGCACGCCGACGCCGGAACGGTCCCGACCGTCGCCGAGACGGCCGCGCTGCTCGCCGGCCTGCCCGCCTACCTCGCCGCGGAACGCCGCGATCGGGGCGAGTTCGTGCGCACATTCCTGCGCCGGTACGCCGGCATGCGCGCCGACCGGCTCGCCGCCGTCGTGCGGGGCGGGTACACGGACACGCTGCTCGCCCACACGAGCGCCGCGGCGCTCGACCGGGTCCGGGAGCACCGGGCCGCCGGGCACCGCACGGTGCTGCTCACCGGCTCGATCGGCACGCTGGCGGCGCCGGTCGCCGCGCTCTTCGACGAGGTGGTCGCGAGCGAGATGCACGAGGCCGACGGCGTGCTCACGGGCTACCTCGCCCGGCCGCCCCTCGTCGACGAGGCCCGCGCCGCGTGGCTCACCCGCTACGCGGCGAAGGAGGGGTTCGACCTCACGAAGTCCTACGGCTACGGCGACAGCGCGGCCGACCTGCCCTGGCTCGCCCTCGTCGGCACGGCGACGGCGGTCAACCCCGACGCGCGACTCGCCCGGGAGGCGCTGCGCCGCCGGTGGCGGATCGTCGAGTGGCGGCGCGGCGGCGTGCGGCGCACCGACCTGCTGCCGGCGTGACCGACGGGGCCGCCGTCGCCGCACGGCTGCGGGCTGCGGGATCCGTGTTCGCGGAGGACGAGGCGGCACTGCTGATCGGGGAGGCCGCCTCGCCGGCCGAGCTCGAGGCGATGGTCGCCCGCCGCGTCGCCGGTGAGCCGCTCGAGACGATCGTGGGCTGGGCGGAGTTCTGCGGGCTGCGCATCCGAACGGCGCCGCACGTCTTCGTGCCGCGCCGCCGCACCGAGCTGCTCGCCCGTCGTGCCGCCGCGCTCCTGCCGTCCGGCGGCACCGCGGTGGACCTCTGCTGCGGGACCGGGGCCGTGGCGGTCGTGATCGCCGCGCTCGCGTCCCCCGGTGTGCTGCTCGCCGCCGACCTCGATCCCGCGGCCGTCGCCTGCGCATGGCGCAACGTCGAGCCGGTCGGCGGATCGGTGACCGAGGGCGACCTGTTCGCGGCCCTCCCGCACGCCCTCCGCGGGCGCGTGGACGTGCTCGCCGTGAACGCCCCGTACGTCCCGACCGACGCGATCGCCACCATGCCGCCCGAGGCGAGGGACCACGAGGCCCGGCTCGCCCTGGACGGCGGTGCCGACGGGCTCGACGTGCACCGCCGCATCAGCGCGGGGGTGCGCGAGTGGCTCGCTCCCGGGGGCGTCGTGCTGATCGAGACGGGGCGCTCGCAGGCCGCATGGACGGCCGTGCTGCTCGCCGCCGCCGGCCTCGACGTCGAGGTCGAGGGCGACGACGAGGTCGACGGGACCGTCGCGATCGGCCGGTGGGCGAGGATGGATCCGTGACGGACCCAGGAGTGCGGTTCGGGGCGTGGGCGTCCCTCGGCGAACCGCGGACGGCGGCAGCGCTCGAGACCTCCGGACTCGACTGGGTCGTGCTGGACATGCAGCACGGGCACTTCGACGACCGGGCCGTGCGGGAGACCCTCGCGCTGCGCCGGGAGCGCCGCGTGCCCCTGCTCGTCCGCGTACGGGCGAACGACCCCGGCCTCATCGGCCGGGCCCTCGACGCGGGCGCCGACGGGGTGATCGTGCCGCTCGTCGACTCGGCCGAGGACGCGGAGGCCGCGGTCGCGGCGGCGTCCTACCCGCCGCGGGGCGTGCGCAGCTGGGGGCCTCTGCCGGGTCTCGAGCGGACCGACGGATCGGGCGGGCGGCCGCCGCAGCCGTTCGTCGCCGTCATGGTGGAGACCGCCCAGGGCCTCGCCGCCGTCGACGACATCGCCGCGGTCGACGGCCTCGACATGGTCTTCGTGGGTCCGTTCGACCTGTCCCTGCGCCTCGGCACCACCGTCGACGCGCTGCTCGCCGACTCCGGCGCCGACGCACCGCTGCCCCGCGTCGTCGCGGCCTGCCACGGGGCGGGCGTGCTGGCCGGCGCCTTCGGTCCGAGCGTCGAGCGCGCGACCGCGCTCGCGCGGCTCGGCTTCTCGCACGTCGTGGTCGCGCTCGACACCGACCTGCTCGCCGGAGGCGCGACCCTCGCCGCCCGCGTCGCGGAGCGGCTCCGCTGATCAGGGGACGCCGATGCGCTCCTTCAGCAGCGCGTCGGACGGCTCGACGAGATGCGATCCGTCGGGGAGCACGATCACCGGGATGCTCGTGCGGCCGGTGATGGCGAGGACCGCGTCGGCGGCCTGAACGGACGCCTCGACGTCGACGTAGTCGTACTCCAGGCCGCTCGCGTCGAGCACCGCCTTCGACCGGCGGCAGTCGCCGCACCATGCCGCGCCGTACATGAGGATCCCCGAAGTCATGCCATCAAGGGTATGCGAGGGCGACGACCGGTCGCCGCCGTCCACGGCCCGAGCCGTCGGATCGGTCACAGCCGGCGCTCGAAGAACAGCAGCTCGTGGCTTCGGCGCACCTCGGTCAAGCCCGCCTTCTCGAGCACGCGCTGGGAGGCGCGGTTCGTGAGCGTCGTGTCGGCGCGCAGGACCGCGGCGCCGTGCTCGCGCGCCAGCCGCACGGCGGCCTGCACCGCCTCCGTCGCGAGTCCCCGACCGCGAGCGGCGGCGACCAGGCCGTACCCGATCTCGACCGCGCCGTGCTCGTCAGGGGGGCCGAAGAAGCCGATGCCCCCGACCGCCAGGCCCGCGATCCGCTCCCGGACCTGGTACAGCGTGAAGACGGCGTCCGGCGCATCCGTGCCCGCGAGCGACCGCAGCGGAGCGAGCTCGTCGGCGAACGGGTACTCGGGGTGCCAGCGGTCCTCGTCCCCGGGCCGTCCGGCGACGATCCGCTCCGCCTCGGCCGGCCGGATCCGGTGCAGCACGAGCCGTGCCGTGCGCACGTCGCCCGGGTCGTCGGTCATCCCTCGACGCTACGGCAGGGCCCGGATCAGGCCGGGAGCAGGCCCCGCCGGGCGAACGCGTCGCGCATGATCGTCAGCCCCTCGAGGCCGGGCAGCTGGGCGATCTGCTCGTCGAGCTTGTGCACCTCGTGGAGGCCGTCCTCACCGCTGAAGAGGTGCCCCATCACGTGGTCGACCTCCTCCTCCGGCATCACGCCGGAACCGACCGGGCCCCAGAACCGCGACAGCGCGAACCGGGTGATCGCCCGCGCCCGGCCGCTCGCCTCGAGGCGCTTGCGGGCCTGGGTCGTGTAGAAGGCGATGTGCCGCGCCTCCTGCTGCGCGATGCGCTTCAGCAGCGGGCCGAGCGCGGGATGGGGCTCGAGCGCCGTGAGCCGGCGGTAGGCCGCCGCGGCGCTGCGCTCGTTCGCGGCGCCCCAGGACATGTGCACGGCGATGAAGTCCTTGCCGACGATGTTGCCGAGCAGTGACTGCTTGATGGGGTCGAGCCGGTCCTTCCAGCCCACCTTCATGCGGCTGGCCTTCACCTGGTCGAACTCGACGGTGATCCCGTGCACGCCGAGCACCGCGGCGAGCGCCTCGCCGTGCCAGAACTCCTCGCGGTTCCAGATCGTCATGAACGTCGAGACGTCCCCGTCGGTGTGGGACGGGGTGACCAGCATGTCCCGCAGGTAGCAGACGGTGTGGAACTCGACGTCGCACATGTAGCGGAGCGTGCGGAGCGTGCGGACGGGCAGCGGGTCCCGGCGGAACGCGTCGAGGTCGACGTCGTCCCACCCCACCCTGACGCTGTCGCCGGCGAACGTGTCGATGTCGAATGCCATGGTTCCCTGCCGGCGCGAGTCGCGCCTTATCCCTTCCGCCGGATGACGGATGCCGCCAGCCGGCCGAGGGCCGCCACCGGTCGGAGAGTGGTTCGGAGCACCGGGCTGCCCGGATTGCCCGCGCTCCGTCGCGCGATGTCGAGGCCGGCGAGTCCGGGGACGGCGCCGATGCGCTCGTCCGCCGCCCGGGCCCAGCCCGCATCCGCCGACACGAGGGACGCGAAGGCGGCGGCGGTGCCCTCCCGGTCGTCCTCCGCCCCGATCGGCCACGCCCTGCCGGTGAGTCGGCGACGGGTGAGGCGCCGCGCGCGGCCGGAGCCGGCGACGAGCTCGCCGGCGGCCTCCGTGAAGAACGCCTGCTGACGGGTGAGGACGCGGCGAAGCCGACCGAGGTCGGCGGCGACGGGAGCGCTCCCCTGCTGGATCGCGTGGGCGAGGAGCGCGTCCACGAACACGCCGTCGACGGCGCGCTCGGCCATGTGGACTCCGGTGAGGGCCGTGCCGTGGAGGTTGGCGACCAGGGCCTCGCCGAGCGGCGCGAACCGGTCGCGCACCCCGCGGATGCCCCTGTGCGGCGCGGCGGGCGCCGGGACCTCGCCGGTCAGCGCGTCGATCGCGTCCGCCATCCAGTGCCGTTCGTACGCCCAGCTGGACAGGAACGCGGTGATCCTCGCGTTCTTGTGGGTGGGTGTGACGAGCACGAGGCCGAGCCATGAGGTCGTGCCGGACAGGCAGCGGCGCAGGTAGCGGAGCTCCTGGCGGAGGGCCGCGGGAAGGGGCTCGCCGAGACCCGTCAGTTCCGCCCGGTGGCTGCCGTGCGCGTCGGCGCTGTAGGCGAGCACATCGAACGCCTCGGTGCTCACCCCTGGATCCTAGGGGCTGTCAAGGGTATTGACAGGTACCCGGTGACGGGTCAGTGGCGTGCAGCGAGGCGTTCGACGGCCAGGTCGACCACGAGCACCAGGAGCGCCACGGCGGCGCCCACCGCGGTGTCCACGATCCGGTCCAGGATGAGGGCCGGCACCGGGCCGGGGGATCCCGCCTCGGCGACCGTGAGCGCCAGCGGGGTGATGAAGACGAGGGCGAGCCCGTAGTGCCGCACGACCACGAGCTCGGTGACGAACTGCAGGGCGCCGACGACCAGGGCGAGCACGACGCCGGGCAGGGGCACGAGGGCGAGCAGCGCGAACGCCGCCGCCCCGACGAGGGTGCCGAGCGCGCGGTGCACGCCGCGCAGCGCGGTCATGCGGCGGCCGTGCCCCGCCTGGAGTGCCGCGACGACGGCGAGCAGCACCCAGTACGCGCGGTGCAGCCCGAGCATCGCGCCGAGCCCCGCCGCGATGCCGGCGCCGACCGCGATGCGGATCAGGACGATGCGGGTCGCGGCATCGATCCGGAATCGGACCGAGGCCACCGGCAGCGCCGCGTCCCGTCGCCGGACCGAGGGGACGAGGAGCGGCAGCACCGCGATCGCGTAGGCGAGCGCGCATCCGACCGCCTCCATGCCGATCACGAGGCGCGGATCGAGGCCGACGCCGCCCGACGTCACCGGGGCGGTCAGCCGGCCGGTCACGCCGGCGACGAGCACGACGAAGACGGCGCCCGGCGGCCCGATCGAGAAGCCGAGCACGAGCACCGACGCCGCGACGGTGAGCAGGGCGAGCACGAGGGGCGCGAACGGGGAGCCGCCGGTCGCGGCGCCCACCACGGCCGCGGCGAGGAACCCGGCCTGCACGATCGGCAGGCGACCGGCGCGCTCCCGGCGCGCGCGGGCCGCGAGGTAGAGCGCCGTCAGCGCACCGGCGGAGGCGAGGAGCCCGAGATCGGTGCGCCCGAGCAGGGCCGGCACGCCCACGGCGAGCACCATCGCGAGGGCGGCCTGCGTCGCCACCGCGAGCCGTGGTGGGCTCGCGGACGGCCGGAGCAGCGCGGCGGCGCCCCGGCGAAGGACGTCGCTCAATCGAGCGAGCGGAGGAGGTCCTCGAAGTCCGCGTCGACGGCGAGCGCGTCCTCGAGCACCGGGCGAGAGGGCCGCACGGCCACCAGGTCCCCCAGCTCGCGGCCGGCGCGCTCGATGCGGCCGGGCAGGGCGCCGGCTCCTGCCGCGTCGCCCGATCCCCAGTCCGCGGAGGCGGCGTAGACGCCGGTGGGCAGCACGACGGCGTGCAGGTAGGCGAAGAGCGGCCTGAGGGCGTGGTCGAGCACGAGGGAGTGCCGCTCGCTGCCCCCGGTCGCGCCGATCAGCACCGGCACGTCGTCCAGGGCGCCCGGCTCCAGCAGGTCGACGAACGACTTGAACAGACCGCTGTAGGAGGCGTTGAAGGTCGGCGTCACGGCGATCAGCGCGTCGGCACCGGTGACGGTCTGGATCGCGCCCTCGAGGTCGGGCCCCGGGAACCGCGTGAGCGTCGCCGAGACGACCGCCTGGGCGTGCTCGCGCACCTCGACGTGCTCCACCTGCGCTGCGATCCCCCGGTCCGCGAGCACGGCGACGGTGGCCGCCGCGAGCCGGTCCGCGAGGAGTCGCGTCGATGATGGGGTGCTGAGGCCCGCGGAGAGCACCGCGATGCGCCGGTTCGCCGTCATCCGTCCATCGTTCGTCATGTCGTCCCTCCTGGCGATCGCTCCCCCGTCACCCGGCGTCATACGGACACCTCCGCCGGCTCCGACGGCTCCGCCGTGAGGGCGGCGACGCGCGCCGCATGGGTGGGCGCGTCCGGCACCTCGGCCGGCCGGCCGACGGCGAGCTCCCGCCGCAGCACCGGCACGACCTCGCCCCCGAGCAGATCGAGCTGCTCGAGCACCGTCTTCAGCGGCAGGCCGGCGTGGTCGACGAGGAACAGCTGCCGCTGGTAATCGCCGAACAGCTCGCGCATGCCCGCGTACCGGTCGATGACCTGCTGCGGGCTGCCGACGGTGAGCGGCGTCTGCGCCGTGAACTCCTCGAGGCTCGGGCCGTGCCCGTAGACGGGCGCGTGGTCGAAGTAGGGCCGGAACTCGTCGACCGCGTCCTGGCTCCTCGGCCGCATGAACGCCTGGCCTCCGAGCCCCACGATCGCCTGGGCCTGCGTGCCGTGCCCGTAGTGCTCGAAGCGCCGCCGGTAGTACCCGATGAGCCGCTGGTAGTGCTCGGCGGGCCAGAAGATGTTGTTCGCGAAGAACCCGTCGCCGTAGTAGGCCGCCTGCTCGGCGATCTCCGGGCTGCGGATGGAGCCGTGCCAGACGAACGGCGGCACCCCGTCGAGCGGCCGCGGGGTCGCCGTGAAGCCCTGCAGCGGGGTGCGGAACCGGCCCTCCCAGTCCACGACCTCCTGCCGCCAGAGCCGGTGGAGCAGGGCGTAGTGCTCGACGGCGAGCGGGATGCCCTGCCGGATGTCCTGCCCGAACCACGGGTACACGGGGCCGGTGTTGCCACGACCGAGCACGAGGTCGACCCGGCCGCCCGAGACGTGCTGCAGCATGGCGTAGTCCTCGGCGATCTTCACCGGATCGTTCGTGGTGATGAGCGTGGTGGCCGTCGAGAGGATGATCCGCTCCGTACGGCCGGCGAGGTGCCCGAGCACCGTCGTCGGCGACGAGGGCACGAACGGCGGGTTGTGGTGCTCGCCGAGCGCGAAGACGTCGAGCCCGACCTCCTCGGCGTGCTGGGCGATCGTGAGGATGTCCTGGATCCGCTGCGCGTCCGTCGGCGTACGACCCGTGATCGGGTCCTCCGTCACGTCGCCCACGCTGAAGATCCCGAACTGCATCTGCTGGCCGGTCATGCCGCTCCGTTCCGGTTGTATGACACGTCAACGATATCGACGGCGCAGGGTATTCCCGGCCGGGCGCGCGCATCGTCGCCGGATCGCGGCGGTCGGCCGGCTCGGGTCGCAGTTCCAGCCGCTCTGCAGAGGCGGACGCGGCTGGAACCGCGACGCGAACGCGCGGCGAGCCCGGTCAGGCGAGGGCCGACTCGCGCTGGGGCAGGCGCGCGGCGAGCAGCTCGAGGGTCGCCTCCCGGCCGGGGACGCGGTCGACGGGGTCGTCGCGGTGCGCACCGGCGCCCGGGCTCACCATCACCTCGTCGACGTCGAACCGCTGCGCGAACGCGGACAGCCGCCCGGCGACGTCGTCGGCCTCGCCGATGAACCAGCGACCGCGCATCGAACCGATGAGCGCCTGCTGCGGCTCGGTGAGCGACGCCTCGAGGGCGTCCTCGACCGTGTCGAGCGCGGTGAGCGGGGTGCCCGTGCGCAGCCGAGCCATGTGCTGGAGCTGCGGCAGCGCGAGACGCTCGGCCTCCTCCGCCGTGTCCGCCGCGACGACGTTCGCGGTGAGGAAGGTGCGGGGCGCGTCGAGCACCTCGCTGGGCTGGAATCCGGAGCGGTACAGGTCGAGGGCCCGGGCGGTGCCCTCACCCGAGAAGTGGTGGGCGAACACGTAGGGCAGCCCGAGCCGGGCGGCGAGCTGCGCGGAGTAGTCGCTCGAGCCGAGCAGCCACACCTGGGGGCGCCCCTCGGCGGCGGGGGTCGCCCGCACGACGTACTGCTCCCCCGACGCGAGACGGAGCGCCGCACCGTCCTCCCCGAGCAGCGCCTCGATGTCCTGCACATGGTTCGGGAAGGCGTCGACGTCGCTCGTGTGGCCGGTCGAGCGCAGCAGGGCGCTGATCACCGGGTCGCTGCCGGGCGCCCTGCCGATGCCGAGGTCGATCCGGCCGGGCGCGGCGGCCTCGAGCGCGGCGAACTGCTCCGCGATCACGAAGGGTGCATGGTTCGGCAGCATCACGCCGCCGGAGCCGAGGCGGATCCGCTCCGTGCGTCCGGCGAGCACGCCGAGGAGCACGGGCGGTGTGGTGGACGCGACCGACGGCATGTTGTGGTGCTCGGCGAGCCAGTACCGGGTGAGACCGAGTCGGTCC
>DASYJR010000037.1:0-16189 GCA_035996305.1 Amnibacterium sp.
AGCATGACGGCCGGCACGAGCGTCATCCGCACGAGGAACGCGTCGAACACGATGCCGGCCGCGAGGGCGAGTGCGATCGGCTTGATCGTGCCGCCGCCCTCGGGGATGAACGAGGCGAAGACGAAGAGCATGATGAGGGCGGCGGCGGTGACGACCCGCGCGCCGTGCGTGAACCCGCGCCGTACCGCGAACCGCGCGTCCTTCGTGTGCACCCACGACTCGCGCATCCCGGCGACGAGGAAGACCTCGTAGTCCATCGACAGGCCGAAGAGGATCGCGATCACGAGGATCGGCAGGAACGACAGCAGAGGCCCCGGCTGGGTGCCGAGCGCGCCGAACCAGCCCCACTGGAAGACGGCGACGGTCACCCCGACGCTCGCCGCCAGCGAGAGCAGGAATCCGACCGCGGCCTTCAGCGGCACCACGAGGGACCGGAAGACGGCGAGGAGCAGCAGCACGGAGAGGCCGACGACGACGAGCACGAACGGCAGCAGCGCGTTGCCGAGCCGGGTCGAGATGTCGATCTGCACCGCCGTGGTGCCGGTCACGGCGATCGGGATGTCGTAGTCGTGCCGGAACGTCGGCTCGAGGGCGCGGATCCGCTGCACGAGGGCGATGGTCTTCCGGGAGTCCGGCGCCGAGCCCGGGATGACCTGCAGGATCGCGGAGTCGAGCGTCTGGTTCGGCGTCGGGGTGCCGACCGCGGCCACGTCGGGCAGGGTCTGGATCCGGCGCTTGATCGCGTCGAGGGCGTTCGGGAAGTCGTTGTTCTGCGTCACGTCCGCGAGGATCAGCAGCGGTCCGTTGCGGCCCGGCCCGAACTGCTTCGCGGTGAGGTCGTAGGCGGTGCGGGAGTCGGTGCCGACCGGCTGCCTGCCGTTGTTCGGCAGGCTGAGCTCGAGGCTCGCGGCCGGGATCGCGAGCACCCCGAGCACGGCGACGACGAGCACGACGGCGACGACGGGGGCCCTGGCCACCAGCGAGACCCACCGCGCCCCCATGGTGTGCACGTCGCCCGCGGCCGCCGCCTCGGCGCGGCGGCGGGCCCGGCTGCCGGGCTTCGGAACGAACCGCTGCCCGCCGAGGGCGAGCAGCGCGGGCAGCAGCGTCAGCGAGGACGAGACGGCCACGAGCACGGCGAACGCGGCGCCGACGCCCATGATCGAGAGGAAGGGGATGCCGACGATCAGCAGGCCGAGCAGCGCGATGATCACCGTCGTGCCCGCGAAGGCCACCGCGGTGCCGGCGGTGGCGACCGCCGCGGGCACGGATTCGGCGACCGGCATCCCGCTCGCGAGCTGGTCGCGGTGCCGGGAGATGATGAAGAGGCCGTAGTCGATGCCGACCGCGAGGCCGAGCATGAGGGCGAGCGTCGGGGCCGACGTCGAGACGTCGGTGAACAGCGCGATGATGCGGATGACCGCGTAGGAGAGCGCGACCCCGATCACCGCCGACACGAGCGGCAGGCCGGCAGCGAGCAGCGACCCGAACGTCACGACGAGCACCACGCCGGCGAACAGCAGGCCGAGCCCCTCGGTGATGCTCACGCCGACGGAGGTCTGCTGGAACGCCTGCCCGCTGAAGGCGACCTGCAGGCCAGCGGCCCTGCCGATCGCCGCGGTGTCCGTCAGGCGCTGCTTCGTCGTCGCGCTCACGCCGGAGTCGGCGGCGCGGAACTGCACGGCGATGATCGCCGCGCGGTGGTTCCCGGAGATCGCCTTCGTGGCGTACTTGCTGAACGGGCTCGAGACGCTCTCGACGCCCGGAACGGCCGTGATCGCCGTCACCATGCGCCCGATCGCGGCCTTCTCGGCCGCGTCCTCCACGCGGTGCCCGGCGGGCGCCACGGCCACGGCCTGCGCGCTGCCGCCCGCGGCCTGCGGGAACACCGCGTCGAGCCGGTCGAGCGCGGCCTGCGACTCGGTGCCGGGGATCGTGAAGCTGTCAGCGAGCTTGCCGCCGAAGCCGAATCCGCCGACGCAGATCACGAGCAGCAGCAGCACCCAGGCGACGACGACGCGCCAGGGGTGCCGGTGGGCGCTGCGGCCCAGGCGGTACAGGAACGCGGTCATGAGCGGGAGCCGTCCTCGAAGGGTGGATTCGGATGCGACGGCGGCGTCGCGCGGAGCAGGGTCAGGCGACGGGCAGCTCGCGGCCCGGCAGCACCAGGTCCGCGAGCACGGAGGTCAGCATGGGGCGGAGGGTCTCGTCCGGCAGCCGCTCCGTGCCCCAGCGGTCCGCGGCGACGAGCACGAACGCGGTGCCGGCCAGGGCGACCCCGAAGCGCACCGCGTCGCGCTCCGAGCCTCCCGCGGGGCGGAGCAGCTGCTCGACGCGGCGGACGAGCGCGTCGGCCTCGTCGATCACGGGGATTCCGCGGAGCGCGCTGCCGTGGTTCACGATCACGGTGACGGCGAGGCGGTGGTCGAAGAGGAAGTCGACGAACCGCGTCAGGAAGTCCTGCGTGCCCGCGTCACCGTCGAGGTCCACCGATTCCAGCAGGCCGCCGAGGGCCTCGATCGCCGGCCTGAGCGCGGCGTCGAAGAGCGCCTCCTTGCTGGCGAAGTGGTAGAGCACGCTCGACTTCGAGAGTCCCGCGTCGTCGGCGATGCGCTGCAACGACGCGCCCTCGAAGCCGACGGCCGCGAACTGCCGCAGCGCGGCGGCGACGAGCGGGGCGGCTCCGGAGGGCATGCAGGCACACTACTGCACGATCGGTCAGGATGCGCCCCGGGGCGGACCCCCAGCACGTCAGCAGGACGAGATCGCTCCGGCAGGACGAAACAGGCGCGCTTGTCCTGCTGAAGCGAGCATGTCCTGCTGAGGCGCTCGGGATCGGGCCGGAGACGCACAGGCGACGATCAGCGGCCGGTCGGCGGACCACCAGTACCCTGATCCGACCATGGGCACCCTGCGGAAGTACCTCTTCAACGGCGTCATCATCTCGTCGCTGATCTCCGGAATCGGCGCGCTGCGGCAGCAGCGGAAGGCGCCGGCCGACTGGCGCACGGTGCTCACGTGGGCGTCCTGGATCCTCAGCTTCATGGTCGCCGTCGGCACGGTGCGCATCGAGTCGCAGAAGGCCGACGAGCCGAAGCCGAAGACCAAGGAGGAGAAGGAGCGCCGCGCCCGCGACGAGCCGGCCACCGGCCCCAGGCCGATCAAGCGGGCACGGACGAAGGCCTAGGCTCCTCCGGCCGACCACCCACCGCCGACGTCGGGCGGGACACCCGTCGACGTACCCGGTCGAGGATCGAGGCGGTCGCTCCACGGCCTCCTCGACCGGCGCGGGGGCTCCCGCGGCCTCAGGGCTCCGTCGTCGCGACCGGGCCCGTGAAGCTGCGCCCGCGGCGGTCGGCGTCCGCGGATCCGCTGAACAGCTCGCGGTCCCGCCGCTCCCCCTGCGTGACCGGGTCGTCCGCCACGCCGCCCTGATCCCGCGTGAGCACCAGCCGGGTGCGCGGCAGGGCCTCCGGCGCGGCCCGCTGCAGCCACCGGATCATCTCCTCGCGCACGAAGCACCGCAGATCGAACAGCGTGGGGGCGTCGACGGCCGTGAGCAGGATCCGCACGTGCACGACCGCGTTGATCGCATCGGTCACCTGCAGCACGGCGGTCCGCCCGTCCCAGAGGTTCGTCCGCCCGAGGATCTCGTGCAGCTCCTCCCGCATCGCCTGCGGGTCGACGCGCCAGTCGAGGTCGAACTCGACCGACTGCATCAGCTGCGACGACGTGCGCGTCCAGTTCTCGAACGGTGTCGTCGTGAAGTAGGTCGATGGGAGCACGAGGCGCCGGTCGTCCCAGACGTGCACGACGACGTAGGTGAGCGTGATCTCCTCGATCCGCCCCCACTGCGCGTCGGCGACGACCACGTCGTCGACACGGATGGCGCCCGAGAAGGCGAGCTGGATGCCCGCGATCACATTGCCGAGCGTCGACTGGGCCGCGACACCGGCGATGATCGACAGGACCCCGGCGGAGGCGAGCAGGCTCGCCCCGGCGGCCCGCGCCGACGGGAACGTGAGCAGGACCGCGGCGAGCGCCACCACCACGATGACCGCGACGGCGACGCGGCGGATGACCAGGATCTGGGTGCGCACACGCCGCGCCGCCCGGTTGTCGGCCACGTCGGTCCGGTAGCGGGTGAGGCCGACGTCGACGAGGAACGAGACGGCCGTCGCCGCGAACCACGCGCCGGTCACGATCGACGCGACGGCGAAGACCTCGTCCCAGGCGTGCCGCTGCAGCTTCAGCAGCGAGGCATCGAACCCGGCCCACGCCGCGAGCAGGACGAGCAGCACGCGGAACGGCCGCCGCAGCCGCTGCACGCTGTGCGCCGGCCAGCCGCGACGCCGGGCGACCGTCCGGAAGGCGAGCCCGACGACGAGCGACGTGAGCAGCGCGGCGATCACGCCGAGGCCGACGTCGAAGGTGATCCGGCTCCAGGTGGTGGCGATGATGTCGATCCACAGGCTGTACAGGTCCACGTGCGTCTCCTCGGCTCCGGTCGAACGTGCTTCGGCCCCCTCGCCCGCGGGAACCCAGTATCGTCAGCCCGCCTCGCCCGTTCCGCGGCGCGCGCGAAGAACCGCCGATGCGCCGCATCCGCTCAGGAAGCGGCGGCCACCAGCGCCTCGAGCAGCCGCAGATCGGTGTCCTGCTCCGGATGCCATTGCACGCCGAGCGCGAACCGGTGCGCGGGCGCCTCCACCGCCTCGACGATCCCGTCACCGCTCGTCGCGGTCACGACGAGGCCGTCCGCGACGCGGTCGAGCGCCTGGTGGTGGTGGCACCGGACCGTGATCGGCCGCCGGCCCGGCAGGATCGACGCGATCCGCGTGCCGGGCTCCACGGTCACCACCGTGGGCACGAAGACGCCCGGCTCCGTCCCATGGCTCACCGCGGTGATGGCCGGCAGGTGCTGGTGCAGGGTGCCGCCGAGCGCCACGTCGAGCAGCTGCACGCCGCGGCAGATCGCGAGGACGGGCAGGTCGCGCTGCAGCGCGCCGAGCACGAGCGCCCGCTCCCAGGCGTCGCGCTGCGGGCGCGGCGGGTCCGTGTGCGGATCCCGTTCGGCGCCGTAGAGCGCCGGATCGACGTCGACGCCACCCGAGACCACGAGCGCGTCGACGACGCCGAGCACGCGGTCGAGGCCCTCGTCGTCGAACGGTTGCGGCGGCAGCAGCAGCGGCACCCCGCCTGCGGCCGACACCGCCACGAGGTACTCCTCGGGCACGAGTGCGTACTGCCCGAGCCAGCCCCCCTCGTCCGCATGCTCGAGCGAGGTCGTCACGCCGATCAGCGGCTTGGCAGCGGTCACGGGGCTCCGTTTCGGGCGTCGAGGCTGCGGTCGGGGACGGGGGCCAGTATGTCGCCATGCCGCTCCCCATCGAGGACTACGCGATGATCAGCGACTGCCAATCGGCGGCCCTCGTCGGCCGGGACGGCAGCATCGACTGGCTCTGCTTCCCCCGCTACGACTCCCCCAGCATGTTCGGCGCGCTGCTCGGCGACGAGAGCCACGGCCGCTGGCTGCTGGCGCCGTCGGAGCCCGCCGCGATCGCGCGCCGTTCCTACGTCGACTGCACGTTCCTGCTCGTGACCCGGTGGATCACGAGCACCGGCGAGGTGGAGGTCACCGACTTCATGCCGCACGGAAACCGCCGCGCCGACATCGTGCGCCGGGTGCGCGGGTTGAGCGGCACGGTGACGATGCGGCAGGACCTGCGGATCCGGTTCGCCTACGCGAGCGCGACGCCGTGGGTGCGCCAGGTGGAGCGGAACGGCGGGTCCCGCGCCCTCGTGGCGACCGCCGGGCCGGACGCCGTCGTGCTGCGCGGCCCGCGACTCAAGGCCCACGGCTCGTCGCACCAGGGCGAGTTCGAGATCGCGGCGGGCGAGACGGTCGACATGGTGCTCACCTGGTACCCCTCCTACCGGGACGCGCCGGAGCCGATCGACGTCGACGAGGCGATCCGGACGAGCAGCGACTGGTGGAAGGCCTGGACACGCGACATCGAGCACGAGGGCCCGTACCGGGATCACGTGGTGCGTTCCCTCATCGTGCTGCGGGCGCTCACCCACGAGGACACCGGCGGGATCGCGGCCGCCGCCACCACGAGCCTGCCCGAGCAGTTCGGCGGTGAACGCAACTGGGACTACCGCTACGTGTGGCTGCGCGACGCGTCCCTCACGCTCTCCGTGCTGCTGAACCACGGCTACCAGGCCGAGGCGGAGCACTGGCGGGCGTGGCTGCTCCGCGCGATCGCGGGCGATCCCGCCGACGTGCAGATCATGTACGGCCTCGCCGGCGAGCGCGACCTGCCGGAACGGACCCTCACCAGCCTGCCGGGCTACCGGGGCAGCGCGCCCGTGCGCATCGGCAACGGCGCCGTCGACCAGTACCAGGCCGACGTCATCGGCGAGGTGATGGTCGCGCTGCACGAGGCGCGCGAGAAGGGCCTCGACGAGGCGAAGCACGCATGGCCGGTGCAGCGCGCCCTGATGGCGTTCATGGAGAAGCAATGGCAGCGCACCGACAGTGGCATCTGGGAGATGCGCGGCCGTGAGCGGCACTTCACCCACTCGCGCGTCATGGTCTGGGCGGCGTTCGACCGGGCCGTGAAGGCCGTCGAGGACTTCGGCCTCGAGGGGCCGGTCGACGTGTGGCGCCGCCTGCGCGACGCGATCCACGCGGAGATCGAGGAGCACGGCTTCAGCGCCAGACGCAACAGCTACGTGCAGTACTACGGCACCGGCGACGTCGACGCGTCCCTGCTGATCCTGCCGCAGGTCGGCTACCTGCAGGCGGACGATCCCCGGATGCTCGGCACCGTGGCCGCCATCGAGCGCGACCTGATGCTCGACGGGCTCGTGCTCCGCTACCGCAGCGAGACGTCGCCGGACGGCCTGCCCCCCGGCGAGTACCCGTTCCTCGCCTGCTCCTTCTGGCTCGTCGAGCAGTACGCCGCGAGCGGCAGGACGGACGCCGCGGCCGCGCTCATGGACCGGCTGGTGGGCCTCGCGAACGACGTCGGCCTGCTGTCCGAGGAGTACGACGTGCACGGGAAGCGGCAGGCGGGGAACACCCCGCAGGCGCTCTCCCACCTCGCGCTGGTGCGCGCCGCCGACGCGATCGCGCACGGCCCCGCCTTGCCCACGCGCTGAGCCCCCATCGCCTGAAAGGGCGTTCAGCGGGTGCCCCGGAATCGTCCAGTCGACGTGCATACCGTCGGGATCCACATCGACCCACGACCGAAAGGAACCCCATGGCTCAGGTCATCGAGACCATCGACGTGGACGTGCCCGTCGACAAGGCGTACAACCAGTGGACCCAGTTCGAGTCCTTCCCCCACTTCCTCAGCTTCGTGGAGTCCATCCAGCAGCAGGACGACACCCACAACCACTGGAAGGTGAAGATCGCCGGCGTCGAGCGGGAGTTCGACGCGGTGATCACCGAGCAGCACCCGGACGAGCGCGTCGCGTGGCGGAGCGTCGACGGCACCGAGCACGCCGGCGTGGTCACGTTCCACAAGCTCTCCGACAGCTCCTCGCGCGTCGCGGTCCAGATCGACTGGAACCCGCGGGGCGTGATCGAGAAGGCGGGTGACCTGCTCGGCTTCGACGAGCGCAGTGTGAAGAAGGACCTCGAGCACTTCAAGGAGTTCATCGAGAGCCGGCCCACGGAGACGGGTGCGTGGCGCGAGGACGTCCCGCGGTCGTGACCGCCCCCTGCCCGGCGACGGCGCAGTTGCACGTGCGGCCCAGCCCCGGCCGATGAGCGGCTTCGACGGCCTCACGACGGAGGCCGAGGGACCCGGGCGCTGGGGCGTGCTCGAGACGGGACGCCCGTCCTCCGAGGCACGGCTCGCGACGGTGACCGGCGACGAGCGCAGCGGATTCGTGCTCGAGACGCCCGGTGACGCGGGGCCGCCACCCGGCCCGTACGGCACGCTCGACGACGCCGTCGCTGCCGCCGCGATGTGGCGGCTCGCCCGGTTCGAGGGCGACCGCTCCTGACGTCGGCGGCCCGGCAGGCCGAGGCGTCACGGCCGATGTTCCCGTCGCGGGTTCCGCCCCGGCCCTGCCGATCAGCCCTCGACGGCGTACCGCAGCTCGGCGAACACCCCGGCGACCCGTGCCGCCGTGAGCCGCAGCCGCCCCTCGAGGCGGCGCGGCAGCAGCGGTGCGCCGCCGGCGAGCAGCACCGGAGCGACGGAGAGCACCAGCTCGTCGAGCAGTCCCGCGTCCGCGAAGGCACCGGCGAGCTCGCCGCCGCCGACGAGCCAGATGCTCCGCTCCCCCGCTGCGGCGGCCATCTCCCGGTGTGCCGGGAGCACGTCGCCGGCGACGAAGCGCACGTCGGCCCCCGGGATGGACGGCAGCTCGCGGTGCGTGAACACCCACGCCGGGCGGTCGCCGTACCACTCGCGCCAGAGCTGCGGCCGCTCGAGCACGCGCTCGTGGCCGAGCACCCACTCGTAGGTGGTGGCGCCCATCGCGATCGCGCCGATGTCGGCGAGGAAGTCGCCGAAGGCGTCCTCCTGGCCGTCGTCCGGCAGCGTGAGGAGCCAGTCGAGCGACCCGGCGGTATCCGCGAGGTAGCCGTCGAGGCTCATGGCCGTGAAGTACCGGGTGCGGGTCACGCGCCGATCCTGCCGCGGCGGATGCGCGGAGCGCGGGCGGGTGAGCCGTCCGCTTGGCGGTGAGCGGCGCGGTCGTGGACGCGCTCGAGCACCAGGTTCGCGAGCAGGCCGGTCCAGCCCGTCTGATGGCTCGCGCCGAGTCCGGCGCCGTCGTCGCCGTTGAAGTACTCGTAGAAGAGGAGCGCGTCGCGCCAGGCCGGGTCGGTGGTGAAGCGCGCGTTCGCGCCCCAGACGGCGCGACGGCCGTCCGCGTCCGGCAGGTAGAGCCCGACCAGCCGGTCCGACAGGTCGGACGCCAGGTCGGTGAACGTCGCGCTTCGCCCCGAGCCCGCCGGGTACTCGCAGAGCACCGTGTGCCCGACCGCCTCCCCGTACCGGCGCAGCGCCTGCTGGAGCAGGTAGTTCACCGGCAGCCAGACCGGTCCGCGCCAGTTCGAGTTGCCGCCGAACAGGCCGGTGGTCGACTCGGCCGGCTCGTAGTCGACCTCGGTCTCGTCCTCGACGCCGGCGTGCAGCACGAACGGGTGGTCGCGGTAGACGGCGGAGACGGCCCGCACGCCGTGCGGCGACAGCATCTCGCCCTCGCCGCCGACCACGCGCATGATCCGCCGCAGTCGCTCGCGGTCGACGAGGGCGAGCAGGCCACGCCCGTCGCCCTCGGCGGACATGTCGACGTCGGCGCCCTCCGCCGCGTCGCCGTGGTCCTCGAGGAACCGGTCGACGTGCGCCTTCAGCCGTGGCAGGCGGTCGAGCAGCTCTCGCCGCACGCTGACCGCGGCGAAGACGGGCACGAGGCCGCTCATCGAGCGCACCGCGATGGGCCATCCGGTGCCGTCCGGCCGGGTGAGTCGGTCGTAGAAGAACCCGTCCTCCTCGTGCCAGAGACCGCTCCCCTCGGTCGCGCGGACGATGAGGGCGAACAGGTCGAAGAACATGAGCGCCATGTCCTCGAGCGCCGGATCCGTCTCGGCGAGCACGAGCGCGATCTCGAACATGCTCACGCAGTTCAGCGCCATCCATCCGGTCGCGTCGGCCTGCTCGAGCACGACGCCCTCCGGCAGCGCCGCGCCGCGGTCGAACGGGCCGATGTTGTCCATGCCGAGGAACCCGCCACTGAAGGTGCCGTTGCCGTCGGGGTCGTTGCGGGCGACCCACCAGGTCGAGTTCACGATGAGCCGCTCGAACACCTGGCGCAGCCAGGCGAGGTCCGTGCCGCCGTCGCGGCGGAACACGTGCAGGGCCGCCCAGGCGTGCACGGGCGGGTTCACCGCGCCGAAGTCCCATTCGTAGGCCGGCACCTGCCCGGTCGGATGCATCCAGCCGGCCCCGAGCACCATCGCGAGCTGCTGCTTCGCGAACGCCGGGTCGACGTGGGCGAGCGTGACGCAGTGGAACGCGAGGTCCCAGGCCGCGAACCACGGGTACTCCCACGGGTCCGGCATCGACACGACGGCCTCCGCGTCGAGGTTCTGCCACCGGCGGTTCCGGCCCTCCCACCGCTCCGGCGGCGGCGCGGGCCGGTTCGGATCGCCCGTGAGCCAGGTGCGCACGCGGTAGGCGTAGTACTGCTTGCTCCAGAGCATCCCCGCCATCGCCGAGCGGACGACGTGGGCCTCGTCGGGCGTCGCGCCCGCGGTGAGGGCGGCGTAGAAGGCGTCGGCCTCGCCGGCGCGAGCCGCCATGGTGCGCTCCCAGCCGGAACCGAGGTCGGGCGCCGCGTCGGCCGCCAGCCGGAGCCGGATCTCGTGGCTGCCGCCCGCTGCGATCTCGACCTCGTGGTGCAGCGCCGCCTTCGTGCCGGACCGCGCCGGGTTCACGGTCGCGGCGCCCGTGACGACGTGGTCGTTGATGCCGTCCTTCGGATAGGCGGGGCCGGGCCGGCCCCAGAGCCGCTCCGTGTTCGTGGCGTTGTCGCAGAACAGCGCCTCGGGATGGCCGTCGCTCGCGAGCACCATGGTGCCGAGCTCCCGGTGGCGGGCGACCAGGCCGCCGGCTGCGGAGGCGGTGAGTGAGGGCACCGGCACGCCCAGCTGCCAGCTCCAGGTGTCGCGGAACCAGAGCGTGGGCAGCAGGTGGATCGCCGCCGCCTCCGGGCCGCGGTTGGTCACCGTGATGCGGAGGCAGACGTCGTCCGGGCCGGCCTTCGCGTAGTCGACGACGACGTCGAAGTATCGGTCCTCGTCGAACACGCCGGTGTCGGCCAGCTCGTACTCGGGATCGTTGCGCCCCCGGCGGCCGTTCTCCGCGACCAGGTCGGTGTAGGGGTAGGCGCGCTGCGGATACGCGTAGCGCCAGCGCATCCAGGAGTGCGTGGGGGTGGAGTCGAGGTACCACCAGTACTCCTTGACGTCCTCCCCGTGGTTGCCCTGCGGGCCGGTGAGCCCGAAGGCCCGCTCCTTGAGGATCGGATCGGCCCCGTTCCAGAGCGCCAGCGCGAAGCAGAGCCGCTGCGCTTCGTCGCAGAGGCCCGCGAGCCCGTCCTCGTTCCACCGGTAGGCGCGGGAGCGGGCGTGGTCGTGCGGGAAGAAGGACCAGGCGTCGCCGTCGGCGCTGTAGTCCTCGCGCACGGTCCCCCAGGCCCGCTCGCTCAGGTACGGCCCCCATCGACGCCACGCTTCGGCGTCGCCGCCCTGCACCCGGTCGCGCTCGGGGTCGTCGGCCATGGCTCCTCCTCGGCTCATGCCGATCCTGCCCGACCTCGGGGGCGGCGTCACGGCCGGACACCGGCAACCGTCCCGCACCGCCGACCCGCGAACAGGGGGGTGCCGGCGGCGGCGGGAAGGACGAGGATGCGGCCACGGCGCAACCCCCACCGCCGCTCCCCGCTCCGCCGACCCATCGGAGGTTCCCGTGTGCTCCTGTCGCCACGGTCACGACTGCCATCCCGACTGCTCGCACACCGAGGGGTGCGACTGCTGCGCCCACTGACGGCGCCGAGCGCCGCACGGATCAGCGCTGCTCGAGCTCGGTGATGCGGGCGCCGTAGAAGTCGCGCACCGCCGCGTTGCGTTCCACCGAGCGCGCCGCCGCGTAGGCGGCCCGCGCCTCCTCGACCCGCTGCATCCGCCGCAGCAGATCGGCACGGGCGGCCGCGATCTGCCGGCCGGCAGCGGGAGCCCGCTGCTCGAGCGCGCCGAGCGCTGCGAGCGAGTCCGCGGCCTGGCCGGGCAGGAAGCTGCGCGCCACGAGACGCGCGACCTCGGCGGCCGGCGACGGCCACCGCTCGACGAGCCGGTCGTAGAGCCGGCAGATCGCCGCCCAGTCGGTCTCGGCGAACGTGCGCGCGGACGAGTGGAGGCCGGAGATGCCGGCTTCCAGCGCGAAGCGGCCGCTCCCGGCGAGCGCCGTCGTCGCGAGGTCGAGCCCCTCCCCGACCAGCGCGGCGTCCCAGGTGGCGCGGTCCGCGACCTCGAGCGACGCGATGGATCCGTCCGCGCGCACCCGCCCGGGTGCCCGCGCCTCGGTGAGCAGGAGCAGCGCGGCGAGCCCCGCGACCTCGAGGTCGGCCGGCGCGAGCACGCGGAGCGCCCGCGCGAGCTCGACGGCGGTGCTGGTGATGTCCGCCGAGCGGAGGTCGGCGCCCTCGGCCGCGGTGTGACCCACGGTGTAGAGCAGGTGGACGGTGGTGAGCACGTCCGGCAGGCGCGCGGCGAGCTCGGGACCGGCCGGCACCGTGAAGCGCACGTGCTGGTCGGCGATGCGCCGCTTCGCGCGGGTGAGGCGGGCGCTCATCGCCGGATGCGTGACGAGCAGCACGGCGGCGATCTCGGCGGTCGGCACGCCGCAGACGAACCGCAGCGCGAGGGCGAGCCGGGCGTCCGCCTCGAGCGCGGGCGTGCAGACGGCGAAGAGAAGGGCGAGGCGATCGTCGCCGGCCGCGTCCACCGCGGCCGGCGGCTCCTCGACGGCGAGCAGCGGCAGCCGCTCGGCGAGCCTCGCCTCGCGGCGCACCGCGTCGATCGCGATCCGTTTGGCCACCGTGGTGAGCCACGCGGCCGGGTTGATGAGGATCTCGCGATCGCGGGCGGCGGCGGCGCGGGCGAACGCCTCCTGGACGGCGTCCTCGGCGAGTGCGAGGTCGCCGGTGATCCGCGCGACGACGGTGACGAGCCGCGGCCACTCCCGACGGAAGACGTCGTCGAGGGCGGGAGTGGCCACGGGCTCAGGGTAGATCCGGCGTCGTCACATCGCGTTCGTGGCCATCACCGGCCACAGCTCGAGGCTGCCGCCGCTCGGGCAGAGCGCCGCGAGCTCGCGGGCCTGCGCAGCGTCGCGCACGCCGAGCTTGTAGTAGCCGGTGACGACCTCCTTCGTGTCGGCGAACGGGCCGTCCGTGTAGACGGGCGAGCCGCCGTTGCGCGCGGGCGCGATGCGCACCGCGGTGGACGGGGGCTGCAGCGCGTCTCCGCCGAGGATCGACGCCCCGGCCTGCTGCACCGCCTCCGCGAACGCCTGGTGGGCGCGCATCGCGGCGCCCCACTGGTCCTCGCTCACCGCGGTGGGGTCCCACGGCTCCTCGACGATGAGGACGATGTACTCCTCGGCCATGACTGTTCCTTCCGGTCTCGAATGCGGCCCGGGTGGCCGCTTCTCCTTCTCGACGAACGGGAACGGCGGATTTCGACAGGCGTCGCCGGATCTCCGCGGCCGACCGCCCGGCGGCATCCTCCCCTACCGGGGAGGCGCGGCGGAGGAGAGGATGCGGGGCATGACAGCGACGGACATCGACGACTACCTGGCGACGGTGCCGGAACCGGCTCGGACCACCCTCGACGAGGTGCGGTACCGCATCCGGGACCTCGTCCCCTCGGCGACGGAGGGGATCTCCTACGCGGTGCCGGCCTTCCTGGTGGGTGGTGCCCCGATCGCCGGACTCGCCGCCTTCCGACGGCACATCGCCTACCTGCCGCACAGCGGGCTGGTGCTGGAAGGACTGGGGCCGTTGGTCGACGGCTACCGGCGCACGCCCGGCTCCCTGCACTTCGCCCTCGACGAGCCGCTCCCGCTCGAGCTGCTGCGCGCGCTGCTCGCCGCGAAGGCGGAGCTGATGGGCCTGCCGCCCGACGTGGTGCGCGCCTAGCTCGACGCAGCGACGGAGCAGGTCCGCTCGCTCGCCGTCTGCCCCTTGAGCCCGTTCAGGGCCGACGTCGACGAGGAGGAGGAGGTGGAGGAGGAGGACGTGGGGCGCGGCGTCGGCGCCGACGAGCTCGCGGGTGCGGAGCCGGCCGGCGTCTTCGCGATGACGGCGCTGGTGCCGAGGTTCGACCTGCTCAGTGGGATCGCCTGGCCCGACTTCACGCGGCTCATGAGGGCCGTGGCGAGGGTCGTGTCGGGCACCACCTTGTTGGGGTCCGCCGGGTCGGGCGTGGTCGGGTACTGGACGAACGCGATCTTCGACAGCGAGATCTGCTTGAGCGCCAGCATCATCGTCACCATCGTGTTGACGTCGGCGAGCGACTTCGACAGCACGACGTTCTTCGCGGCCGCGGATGCGAGCGCGTAGAGCGTCGCGGGGTTGGTGAGGGTGCTGCTGCTCGTCATCTTGCGGAGCAGCGACGACATGTAGGCCTGCTGCGATGCGATGCGGCCGAGGTCGCTGCCGTCGCCGACGCCGTGCCGGCTGCGGAGGTAGGCGAGTGCGGTGCGTCCGGTGATCGTCGAGGTTCCGGCCGGCAGCTTCAGGCCGGAGTACGGGTCGTCGATCGCCTTCGTCGCGCAGACCTGCACGCCGCCGACGGCGTCCGCCATGGCGACGGTGCCCTCGAAGCTGAAGAGCGCCGCGTAGGGGATGGTGAGGCCGGTCTGCTGCTCGACCGTGGCGACGACGCAGCCGAGGCCACCGCGGGCGATCGCCGTGTTGAGGGGCTGCGCGGAGACGGGCGCGTACACCTGCTGCGTCGTCGGATCCGTGCACTGCGGCTGGTCGATCACGAGGTCGCGCGGCACGCTGACGACGGTCGCGCTCGAGTGGTCCGCGTTCACGTGGACGACGATGTTGACGTCGTTCAGGGTGGCGGCGCGGCTCGTGCCGAACCCGGACTGGCCGCTCGAGTTGTCCTCGCCGACGAGCAGCACGGTGAAGGCGCCGGAGAAGGCGCCGATCGAGGGTGCGGAGGCGGACTTGCCGTTGGTGATGTCGACCGCGTTGCCCTGGAGCTGGGCGGTGAGCCGCCATGCGGTGATAGCGGCGAGGGAGACGCCGGCGACGGCGCACACGACCACGACGGCCAGCGCCGTGCGCAGCAGTCGCGCCCACCGGGGGCCGCCGCGGTCCCGCCCGTGGCGGATCGCCGCACCGTTCCGACCCACGACATCCCTCCCACCGCCGGCGGGCGCCCGCGGTCCGACCCGCTCGAACCGGGCCGCGACCAGGGTCGGACCCTTCCTTGAGCGAACTGCTGGCGTCGGCTATGAACCGCCGATGACCCCGGCGGGAACCGGCGGCGCGGTCATGCCGCCTGCAGGTGCTGCTACTGCGCGGTGATGATCCCGGCGAGCAGCAGGCCGGCGACCAGGGCCGCCACCAGCACGCGGTAGGCGATGAAGACGGAGATCGGATGCTTCGCGACGATGCGCAGCAGCCACGCGATCGACGCGTACCCGACGATGAAGCTGATCACCGTCGCCACCGCGGTCGGACCCCAGCCGACCGTGGACGAGATGTCCTTGGCCGCCGTGGCCGCCTCGAACGCGCCGGCGGCGATGAGCGCAGGGATGGCGAGGAAGAACGAGAAGCGGGTGGCCGCGACGCGGTTCAGGCCGCGGAAGAGGCCCGCGCTGATGGTCGCGCCGGACCGGGAGACGCCGGGCACGAGCGCGATGCACTGCATCAGCCCGATGACGATCGCGTCGGTGAGCGTGAGCTGCTCCTCGGTGCGCTTCTTGCGGCCGACGCGCTCCGCCACGAACATCACGATGCTCCAGAGCACCAGCGCCGCGACGACGACCCAGAGGCTGCGCAGCGCTCCGGTGATGAGGTGCCGCGCGAGCAGGCCGATGATCCCGATCGGGATGGTGCCGATGATCACGTACCAGGCGAGCCGGTAGTCGGGGTCCGCCCGGTGGTCCTTGTTCGCCAGTCCCCGCACCCAGGCGGCGACGAGCCGGACGATGTCGCGGCGGAAGTAGAGGATCACCGCGAGGATCGCGCCGATCTGGATGATCGCGGTGAACGCGGTCACGCCGGGGTCGTCGACGCGGAGCCCGAGCAGCTTCTCGGCGATGGTCAGATGGCCGGTGCTCGAGACGGGGAGGAACTCGGTGAGTCCCTCGATCACGCCGAGCAGCACTGCCTGCAGAAGGCCCACTGGGGTCTCGCCCCTCTCGGTGATGCGGCGCCGGTGGGCCGCGCGACCGACGGGCGGAGGGGAACGTCCGGCCGTCGACCGCCTCGCGCGAGGCGGCAAGAACCATGTTCGAGCATGAAGCCCGGTGGTTCACAGCCCCACGCCGAAACTCCGCCACGCCGGTCAGGCGACGCGCATCCGCAGGCGGGGCAGCCGCTCAGCGGCGAACGCTCAACCTCACCCGATTACGGTGCGCAC
>DASYJR010000038.1:0-5424 GCA_035996305.1 Amnibacterium sp.
GACCGCCCGCGGTCCGGCGTCGCACGGCTCCCGCCTCATCCGCGACAACGCGATCACGACCCTCGCGGAGGCCGTCGCCGCGATCGGCCGCCGCGACTGGCCGATCCGGCTGACGGACACGACGCGGTCGCTCGTCGACGAGCTCGGCCGGCTGCTCGACCTGGACCCGAAGGTCGTCGGCCCGGATGCGGTCGTGCTCGAGTCGGGGACGGCGGCCGGGTTCATCCTCGCGACGCTCCGCACGACGACGAACCCGACCCTGCTGTCCGCCGGGTACAAGCACAACGTGATCCCGGACACGGCGAGCGCCCTGATCGACATCCGCACCCTGCCGGGCGAGGAGCAGACCGTGCTCGACGAGGTGCGGGAGCTCGTCGGCCCCGGCATCGAGATCGAGATCGTGCACACCGACGTCGGCCTGGAGAACCCGTTCGAGGGCCCGCTCGTCGACCGCATCGTCGCGCTGCTCGGCGAGCACGACCCGGGTGCACCGGTGCTGCCCTACCTGATGTCGGGCGGCACCGACAACAAGGCGCTCTCCGAGCTCGGGATCCGCGGCTACGGCTTCGCGCCGCTCCAGCTGCCCGGGGACCTCGACTTCCCGGCGATGTTCCACGGCGTCGACGAGCGCGTGCCGCTCGCCGCGCTGGACTTCGGCACGCGCGTGCTCACGGACCTGCTCCTGACGTACTGACCATTGCGCCGATCCGGAGACATCGGCCGACGCGCCGGGCCGGGTGCGCCTGCGACGGCGTGTCGCTCAGGTGCCCCGGAACGGCGTCATGGTGGCAGGATTCGCGGCATGAGCGTGACCGAGCGGAATCCCGTGCTCACCGAGGGCGGTCCTGCGGATCCGGACGGGGCCGGACGGCGCGACAGCGCCGAGGTGCTCCTGCCCCGGGAGGTGCCGCTCGGCGGCCCCCGCGCGATGCTGGTGCAGCGCACCCTCCCGCAGCGACGCCGATCCCTGATCGGCGCGTGGTGCTTCCTCGACCACTACGGACCCCACGACGTGCGGCCCGGTTCGGTGGGGATGCGGGTCCCCGGGCATCCGCACACCGGCTTGCAGACCGTCACGTGGCTGTTCGAGGGCGAGGTGGAGCACCGTGACACCGCCGGCACCGTCGCCGTGGTGAAGCCCGGTGAGGTGAACCTGATGACGGCGGGCGCCGGCGTCGCGCACTCCGAGTACTCCACGCCGACCACGACGCGGGTGCACGGGGCACAGCTCTGGGTGGCGCTGCCCGACGGCCCGCGCACCGGCGGCCGCGCGTTCGAGCACTTCGTGCCCGAGGTGCTGCACATCGGCGGCGCGGAGGTGCGGGTGTTCCTCGGCTCCTGGCTCGGCGCGACGGCGACCCCGCACACGTACACGCGACTGCTCGGCGCGGAGGTGCGGCTGCCCGCCGGCACCGCGTGGCGGGCCCCGCTCGATCCCGCCGACGAGGTCGGCGTGCTGGTCGACCTGGGTCCCGTGACCGTCGACGGCGTCGCCGCCGAGCGCTCGCAGTTGGTCGCGCTGCCCGCCGGCCGCGGCGAGCTCCTGCTGGAGGCCCAGGACGCCCCGGTCCGGGTGCTCGTGCTCGGGGGCGAGCCGTTCGGCGCACCGCTCGTGATGTGGTGGAACTTCGTCGGCCGTGACCACGACGAGATCGTCGCCGCCCGCGACGACTGGCAGCGCCAGGTCGAGCAGCAGCGCACGACCGGGCACGCGGACGGCCGCTTCGGCCCCCACCCCGACGCCTGGCACGACGTGCTCCCGGCGCCCGAGCTGCCGACCGTGCGCCTGAAGCCGCGCTCGTAGCGCGGAGCCGCGTGCAGGTTCCGCGCCCGCGTGCAGGTCGGGACAGGCCGGATCCGGGGACGGACGGCCGCCGAACCTGCACACGGACGTCCGGCGAGGGCCGCCGAGACGGCGCGAGGACCGACGGCCAGCCGTGCAGCACCTGGGCCGGGTCGAACCGCAGGGTGCGGTAGCGAGAGGCTGCGGAGGCGGCGTCGCGGCGGCGGTCGCGCGCGAACGCCGTGGGGTCGTCGTGCCAGGTGCGGCCGTCCAGCTCCACGATCGACCGTCCCTCGACCAGCAGGTCCACCCGCCCGACGCCCGGGATGAGCACCTGCACCTCGACCCGGTAGCCCGCCGCGCGCAGCAGGGAGCAGGCCACCGATTCCAGGCCGGACTCGCAGCGCGGTTCCGCCCGCCCGACGATCGCGGCGAGGTGCGCCGGGAGCACGGCCTGCAGCACCGTCAGGTCGGTGAGGCGTGCATGGCGGAGCTGCCAGCGCCCGTCCGGCGGTGGTGCCGGTCGCGATCCCGCCGACCCTGGCCGCTCGGATCACATCGACCGGCGCACCACGATCGGCGAAGTGCCCCTTCCGAACCGGGACGAGGTCGCCGGCCGCGACCCCCTCCGCCACACGCGTCTTCGACCGGCCGTTCGTCCGCAGCTCGGCGGTCGTCCAGAACCTGACCATGCGCGGCAGCGTGGCGCCCCGGAACCCGCGCAGCGGATCCACCTGCCATCGGCGGGCCGGCAGGCCCGACTCGGGGGGCTGGGGAGGAGGGGAGGCCCCGCCGGGGCGCAGGTCCGCCGGCCGTGTGCAGGTTCGAAGGTCCGCTCAGCCGCGACGGACGGCCGCCGAACCTGCACGGGGTCAGCCGCCGGGTCGGCTCAGCTGCCGGGACGCCAGGGCGGGTTGTCGTCCCGCGGGCCCTCGCGGCGGAGGTAGCGCTCGAACTCGCGCGCGATGGCCTCGCCGCTCGCCTCGGGGGAGTCGACGGTGTCGCGCGCCTTCTCGAGCTGCTCGATGTAGGCGGCCATGTCCTCGTCCTCGTTCGCGAGGGCGTCGATGCCGCTCTCCCAGGCGCTCGCCTCCGACTCGAGGTCGCCGCGCGGCACCTGGATGTCGAGCACGCCCTCGAGCCGCTCGAGCAGCGCGAGGGTCGCCTTCGGCGACGGGGCGTTGTGCACGTAGTGCGGCACGGAGGCCCAGATCGAGATGGTCGGGATGCCGACGCGCGCGGCCGCGTCCGAGAGCACGGAGAGGATGCCGACCGGGCCCTCGTAGGTGCTCTTCTCGAGGTCGAGCTCGGTGCGCACCTCGGCGTCCTCGCTGGACGCGAAGGTGGAGATCGGGCGCGTGTGCGGCACGTCGGCGAGCATCGCGCCGAGCATGACGATGCCCTCGACATCGGCCACCAGCGCCGCGTCGACGATCTCGGCGACGAAGCCGCGCCAGCTGCGCGAGGGCTCGGTGCCGAGCAGCACGAAGAGGTTGCCGCGGTCGATCCGCTCCTCGGGCACGGACACCTCGGGGACGACGCCGCGGGTGCGCGACCGCCGAGCGGGCCCGAACATCGTGGCGCCCGGCCACGTGAGGCGCTTCTCGCCGTGCTCGTCCACCCCGACGACCGGCCGGTTGAACTGGTAGTCCATGTACAGCTCGGGATCGATGTCGAGCACCGGCACCAGCGGCATCGCGTCGCGGACCATGCGGACCGCGTTCGTGGCCGCCTCTCCGGCGTCGTTCCAGCCTTCGAACGCGACCACGAGGATCCGTCCGCGCTGGAACCGCTTCGTCATGGGCAATGGCACCGCTTCTCTCGGTCGACTCCTGCCCGAGCGGGCCGGGTCCGCTCCACACTATTGCGCGACCGCTTTCCACCCCCGAGTGTTCGCTCTCCGCGTGGCTATCGTGGTCCCTCGTGCCCACGCCCCCGCTGCCCGCCGCCGTGCTCTGGGACATGGACGGCACACTGGTCGACACGGAGCCCGACTGGATGGCCGCCGAGACCGCGCTGCTCGCCCGGTTCGGTCGTGCGTGGACCCACGAGCAGGCGATCACCCTCGTCGGCAGCGGCCTCGAGGACGCCGCCCGCGTGCTCCAGGACAACGGCGCCGAGCTCGACGTCCCCGAGATCATCGACATGATGACCGACCACGTGGTCGGCCGGCTCCGGGAGCGCGTCCCCTGGCGCCCCGGCGCCCTCGAACTGCTGGCGGAGGTGCGCGACGCCGGCGTGCCGACCGCGCTCGTGACCATGTCCATCCGCCGGATGGCGGATGCGGTGGCCGCCGCGATCCCGTTCCCGGCGTTCGACCTGGTCGTCTCGGGCAGCGACGTCGCCCACCAGAAGCCGCACCCCGACCCCTACCACCGCGCCGCCGCCGGGCTCGGCGTCGACATCACGGCGACGGTCGCGATCGAGGACTCGGCGCCCGGCGTCGCCTCGGCCGTGGCGGCCGGCGCGGCGGTCATCGGCGTGCCCAACGTGGTGGCGCTGACGGCGAGCGAGGCCTGGACGCTCTGGCCGACGCTCGCCGGCCGCACCCTCCACGACCTCCGCGCCGTGGCGGCGGCCCGATCCGCGGCGCGCTCGTGACCGGCGTCTTCGCGCCCGGCGACCGGGTACAGCTCACGGGCCACAAGGGCCGCCGCAACACCGTCACGCTGGAGCCCGGCGGCGTGTTCACCACCCACCGCGGCTCGCTCGCGCACGACGCGCTGATCGGGCAGCCGGACGGCTCCGTCGTCACCGGTTCGGACGGCACGGTGTACCTCGCCCTGAAGCCGCTGCTCACCGACTACGTCATGTCGATGCCGCGCGGCGCCGCGATCGTGTACCCGAAGGACGCGGGTCAGATCCTCGCCGCGGGCGACGTCGCCGAGGGCTGCCGCGTGGTCGAGGCGGGGGTCGGCAGCGGGGCGCTCAGCCTCTGGCTGCTCCGCGCCGTCGGCCCGAGCGGATCCCTGCACTCGGTGGAGCGACGTGCGGAGTTCGCGGCGATCGCCGCGGACAACGTCGCCGGCTTCTTCGGGGCGACCCCCGACCGCTGGCGGCTCACCGTCGGCGACCTCGCGGCGGTGCTCGACGCGGGGGAGCCCGACGCGGCGGACCGCGTCGTCCTCGACATGCTCGCGCCGTGGGAGTGCGTCGCCGCGGTCTCCCGCTGCCTCGCCTCCGGGGGCGTGGTGACCGCCTACGTGGCGACGGTGCCGCAGCTCAGCCGGTTGGTGGAGGCCGTCCGCGAGTCGGGCGACTTCACGGAGCCGCTCGCCACCGAGACGATGGTGCGCGGATGGCACGTGGCGGGCCTCGCGGTCCGGCCCGACCACCGGATGGTCGCCCACACGGGTTTCCTCGTCACCGCGCGACGGCTCGCCCCGGGCGCCGTCGCTCCGGAGCTGCAGCGGCGCGCCTCGAAGGACGCCTTCTCCGACGAGGACCTCGAGGCCTGGACGCCCGGCGCGCTGGAGGTGCGCGAGCAGAGCCCGAAACGCCTGCGCCGAACGGCCAGGCAGGCGGCGGAGATCGCCGATGCACGGTCCGCGCAAACGGCCGAGCCGGACTGATCTGGCAGGATGCTGGACGTGCCGCTGACCCGCCCGCTCCGTCTCGCCGCGGTCCTCGCCTCCGGGGGC
>DASYJR010000039.1:0-21726 GCA_035996305.1 Amnibacterium sp.
GAAGAAGCCGATGATGAGCGACCAGAGGGCAGGCCAGGGCTTCACTTCGTGGGTCATGGGACTCCGGGGGGTTCGGTGACCGGAGGATCCGGCCAGGAGAGGTCGCCCGACTCGATGCGGGCGACGAGCGTGGTGAGGTGGTCGATCTCGGCCCTGAGCAGCATCCGGGTGTACGGGAGGTCGAGCCAGAACGCCTCAGGGAGCTCCTTGCCGCGGACGACCCCCTCCCCCGCCGCGATCTCGGCCTCCTGACCGTGGAGGGCCACGACGCGCCGGCGCAGCCGCGCGATCACCTCGTCGCGCGGGAGGTTGTGCGCCTCGCCGAGGGCGAGCGGGAATCGGGGGTACTCGGGAGCCGGGGCGGCGAGCGCCTGACGCACCCAGTCCCCCAGCGCATCGACGCCCTCGGCCGTGATGGCGTAGGTGGTGCGCTCCGGCCGGTTGCCGGCGCGCTCGGTGCCGACCGGCCGCACGAGTCCGTCGGCGTGCAGCCGGTCGACCGCGTGGTAGAGCGAGCCCGGCCGCACCTTGACCACGCGGTCCTCCGACCGGGCGAGCAGCAGCTGCACCATCTCGTACGGATGCATCGGCCGCTCGAGCAGGAGTCCGAGCACGGCGACGGCGAGCGGACCGATCATCCGCCACCCCCTGACGCGGCTCGATTATTCCAGCCGGAATAGTACACGCGGATCATCCGCCTGCCCGACACCAGGCAGCACTCCAGCAGGACGAGATCACTGCGGCAGGATCCAATCCGCCCTTTCGTCCTGCCGCAGCGGATTCGTCCTGCTGCGGTGCTGGCGGGCCGGCGCGGTGCTGGCGGGCCGGCGCGGCGCCGACGGGGGGCGAGGCGCCGTCAGGGGCGGCCGCGGTCCTCCGCGATGCGCTCGTGGTGATGGATCACCTCGGCGACGATGAACGCGAGGAACGCCTCCGCGAACGCCGGATCGAGGTGGGACTCCTCCGCGAGCGCCCGCAGGCGCGCGATCTGCTGCCGCTCGCGGTCGGGGTCGGCCGCCGGAAGGCCGGCCGCCGCCTTGAGGTGGCCGACCTGCTGGGTGCACTTGAACCGCTCGGCGAGCAGGTGCACGAGCGCCGCATCGATGTTGTCGATGCTCGCGCGCAGGGAGGCGAGCTCGCTCAGCGTGTCCTCGGGAAGGCCGGAACCGGTCATGCACCGACCCTAGGACGTCGGCCGCGGCCGTCCGCCGCTCCGCACGCGGCCGTCTCCCGGTGGGAGGATGACCACCGATCGCCAGGGAGGGTCTCCGGGATGGACGCGACGGGTGCACCGGTCTCACCGGTCGTGGTGGGCCGGGAACGCGAGCGGGCGGAGCTCGCCGCGCTGCTCGCGGCGGCGCGCGCGTCCGAGACCGGCCTGGTGCTCCTGTCCGGCGAGGCCGGCGTCGGCAAGACCCGGCTCGTGGACGAGACGGCCCGGCTCGCGACCGCGTCCGGCATGCGGGTCCTGTCCGGGCACTGCGTGCAGCTCGGGTCGGAGGGCCTGCCGTTCGCGCCCCTCGTCGAGGCGCTGCGGGATCTCACGCGGTCGACGTCGCCGGAGGAGCTCGCGTCGATCCTCGGGCCGGCCCGCCGCCTGCTGCCGCGGCTGGTCCCCGCCCTCGGCGATCCGCCCGAGGACGCCCCCGAGCAGGGCTCGCAGCTGCTCGAGTCGGTGCTGAGCCTCATCGAGCGGCTGGCGGCCGACCAGCCCCTGCTCGTCGTCCTCGAGGACCTCCACTGGGCGGACCGCTCCACACTCGATCTCGCCGCCTACCTCGTCCAGGCCCTGCGTGGCGTGCCCGTCGCGCTCCTCGTCACCTACCGGTCCGACGAGCTCCACCGCCGCCATCCGCTCCGGTCCCTCGTGGTCGCGTGGGAGCGGATGCGGGCCGTCCGGCACCTCGCCCTCAGCCGGTTCGACCTCGACGAGGTCCGTGAGCTCGCCGCCGCCATCCTCGGCTCGGCGCCCGGCGAGAGCGTGGTGGAGACCGTGTTCGCCCGGTCCGAGGGCAACGCATTCCTCGTGGAGGAGCTGGTCGGCGTCGTGCGGGACGGCGGCGACGCCGCGGTGCTGCCCCCGTCGCTCCGCGACCTGCTGCTGGCCAGGGTGGACGGGCTCGACGACGAGGCGCAGCGGCTCGTGCGGTACGCCGCCGTCGGCGGCCCGGAGGTGGATGAGCAGCTGCTCCTCGCCGCGGCCGGCGATGCGCCGGAGGCGGCGCTGCCGGCGCTGCGGGAGGCCGTCGAGGCCCACCTGCTCCTCGTCGCCGGCGCCGGGTACCGGTTCCGGCACGCCCTGGCGCGCGACGCGGTCTACGACGACATGCTCCCCGGCGAGCGCAGCCGCATCCACGGCGCGTACGGCGCGGCGATCGACGCCCGGCCCGACCTGCTCCCGGACGCCACCGCCCGTGCCGCCGCCGCCGCCTTCCACTGGTTCGCCGCCCTCGACCTGCCGCGTGCCCTCACCGCCTCCGTCGCCGCCGCCCGGCTGTCGGTCGCGGGGCTCGCGCCGACGGAGGGGCTGACCCACTTCGAGCGGGCCCTGCAGCTCTGGCCGCGCGTCGCCGATGCGAGCGAGCGGGTCGGCGGCGACCGGGCGACGGTCCTGCTCGAGGCCGCGGACGCCGCTCACCTGAGCGGGGCCGTCGATCGCGCCCTCACGCTGCTCGCACTCGCGCTCGAGGAGCTGGCGGAGAGCGACCGGATCCGCCGGGCGGCGGCGCTCGAGCGGCAGGCCCGTGTGCTGCGGGATCTCGGCCGGCTCCCCGACGCCTCCGTCGCCGCAGAGCAGGGGCTCGCCCTGCTCCCGCCGGAGAGCGGGACGCTCGAGGAGGCGACCCTGCTCGGCACGCTCGCGAACCTGCACATGCACCGGACGGACGCGGAGCAGGCGCGAGGGGTCGGGGAGCTGGCGGTGGCCGCCGCACGCCGGGTCGGAGCCCGGGCCGCCGAGGCCGACGCCCGCCTCACCGTCGGCGTCGCGCACATCTGGCTGGGCCGGTTCGACGGCGCGCTCGACGAGCTCCGCGCCGCCACGACGCTCGCCCGAGAGGCGGGGGCCATGGTCACGACGCTGCGGGGCGCGATCAACCTCTCGCACATCCTCGAGATGCTCGGCCGCTCCGCCGAGGCGGCCGGCGTGGCGGACGACGGCATGGTCCTCGCCGAGCGCAGCGGCCTCGCCCGGACGCTCGGCGCGTACCTCGCCGGCAACCTCGCGGAGTCGCTCCTGCACCTCGGGGAATGGGCCCGCGCCGAATCCGTGATCGGCCACGTGCTGCGGACCCGTCCCGAGGGGCTCTACGCGGCCACGCTGCTCGACGTCGCCGCGCACCTCGCCGCGCTGCGCGGGCGCTGGGCCGACGCGGCCGGGCGGCTCCAGGAGGCGACCACGATGGTCGGGGACGTCCACGACCCCGAGTTCGGTCAGCCGCTCGCCTTCACGGCAGCGCTCCTGCTCGAGCACGACGGGGACCGGGCCGGCGCCGTGGTGCGACTGCTCGATGCGGCCGTGCCGAATCCCTCCGCATCGCCGTACGCCTGGCCGGTGCTGTGGCTGGCCGCTCGCTTCGACGCCGACCGGGTCCTCGCCGGCGAGGACCCGGACGCTCGGACGGAGGCGCTCGTGGCGCGGATGGGGGACGCCACGCCACCGCAGCGCGCCTACGGCGCCCTCGCCGCCGTCGAGCTCGCCCGCGGGCGGGGGACGGCGACCGGGGAGCGCTGGCTGGCGGTGGCGGCCCTCTGGGAGTCGTGCGGTTGGCCGTACCCCCGCGCGTACGCCCTGCACCGCGCGGCGGAGGCGGCGAGCCGGGAGGGCGCACGCGCGGAGGCGGTGGCCGCCCTGCGCGAGGCGGCCGCCATCGCGGGCTCACTCGGCGCGACACCGCTCGCGGCCGCCGTCGCCGCGCTCGCCGCCCGCGAGCGGATGCCCCTGCCGGACCGGAACGTGCCCTCCGCCGCTGCCGTCGAGCGGAGGCTGACCGGCCGCGAGCTGGAGGTGCTCAAGCTGGTCGCGGCCGGCCGGTCCAACCCGCAGATCGCCGCCGAGCTGTTCATCAGCCCGAAGACCGCGAGCGTGCACGTCTCGAACATCCTCACCAAGCTGGAGGTCGCCACCCGCGTCGAGGCGGCCACGCTCGCGCAGCGCTCAGGCCTGCTCGCTGCCGGCTAGGGCGGTCTACCGGCTCCTCAGACGGCGCGGGAGCCGACTCAGGCGGGCGGCGCCCGGACGGATGCGGCGATCGCCCGATGTGCGCCGCACCTCCTCATCCCGAGGCTCGAGGGACACGAACCCCTCCGTCCGAAGGAAGCCGCCATGCGATCCGCACTCCGATCCCCGTCGTTCCGCCGCCTTGCGGCAGCCCTCGCCGTCTCGCAGTGCGGTGACTGGCTGTACAACGTCGCCCTGCTCGTCTTCGTCTACGACCGCACGCACTCGGTGCTGTGGGTCAGCGTCACCACCGCCATCCGCGTCCTGCCGATCGTCGTGCTCGGCCCGCTCGGCGGGGCCCTCGCCGACCGGTTCGACCGCCGCCGGCTGATGATCCTCTCGGACGTCCTCCGCGCGGCGCTCATGCTCCTGCTCACCGTCGTCGTGGTCAGCGGCGCCCCGGTGGTCCTCGCCCCGGTGCTGGCAGGCCTCGCCACGGCCGCGTCCATCGCCTATCCCCCGGCGACCGCCGCCAGCACCCCGAAGCTCGTCCCCGCCGCCGATCTGCCCGGCGCGAACGCCGTCCGCTCGGTCATCGGTGCCGGATCCGTGCTCGGCGGCCCCGCCATCGGTGCCCTGCTGCTCGCGGTCACCAACCCGGCCGCCCTCTTCGGGATCAACGCCGCGACGTTCGTCCTCTCGGCCCTGCTCGTCGCCGCGATCCCCGCCGGTCCCGCGTTCGCCCCCGTCGACGGCGCCGGCGCGGACCCCCTCCTGCGCCAGCTCGCCGAAGGACTGCAGGAGCTGCGCCGGCACCCCGTCGCCGCCCGCTTCGTCGGCGCCGACATCCTGTGCAGCGTGCTCTACGGCGCCGAGACCGTGCTGCTCGTGCTCGTCAGCCGCCAGGACGGCTGGGGGGACCACGGCTACGGGCTCCTGCTCGCCGCCACAGGCGCGGGCGGCGTGATCGGCACCGCGCTCGTGAGCCGCCTCGGCCGCTTCTCCCGGGTCTCGCGCATCGTCGCGGTGGCACTGCTGGCCGCCGGCGCGCCGCTCGCGCTGATGGCCTCGGTGCCCGCGCTCGCGCTCGCCCTCGTCCTCTGCGCGGTGAACGGCGCAGGAGGGGTGATCGTGGAGGTCTTCACGGAGACCGCGTTGCAGCAGCAGCTGGACGAGGCGGTCTTCGGCCGGGCGTACGGATTCGCCTTCCCCGCCTCGATCGGCGGGATCGCGCTCGGATCGCTGCTCGCGGCGCCGCTGGCGGGCCTGCTCGGACTCCCCGGCGCCCTGCTCGTGCTCGCCGGCAGCGTGTGCGTCTACGCGGTCGTGCTGCTCACCGCGCGGTCGGCCGTCCGGATCGCCGTCGTGCCCGCGACCTGACCCGCTGCCGCCCTGGACCGACGGGTCGTGCGCCTCGGCGCGCGGCCCGTCAGTCGAGCAGGTCGCGCCGCACCACGACCGCGTCGCGCGACGGCCCGACCCCGATCACCGAGATCGGAGCCCGCATCATCCCCTCGAGCGTCGTGACGTAGTCCTGCGCCGCCTGCGGCAGGTCCTCGAAGCGCCGCACGCCGGTGATGTCCTCGGTCCAGCCCGGGAGCTCCTCGTAGACCGGCAGGGCGTGGTGGAAATCCGACTGCGACACCGGCACCTCCGAGATCCGCCGCCCGTCGACCTCGTAGGCCACGCAGACGGGGATCGTCGCCAGGCCGGTGAGCACGTCGAGCTTCGTGAGCACGAAGTCGGTCACGCCGTTGATCCGCTGGGCGTAGCGCGCGATCGGGGCGTCGAACCAGCCGGTGCGCCGGGGGCGCCCGGTGGTGGTACCGAACTCGAAGCCCTTCGACCGCAGGAACTCCCCGGATGCGTCGTGCAACTCGGTCGGGAACGGCCCCGCGCCGACCCGCGTCGTGTAGGCCTTGCAGACCGCGATGATCCGGTCGAATCGGTTCGGCGCCACCCCCGAGCCGGTCGCCGCTCCCCCGCTCGTCGCGTTCGACGAGGTGACGAACGGGTAGGTGCCGTGGTCGACGTCGAGCATGGTGGCCTGGCCGCCCTCGAACAGCACGGTGCGGCCCTCGTCGAGGGCGGTGCTCAGCTCCAGCGCAGTGTCGGTGACCATCGGGCGCAGCCGGTCGACGTAGCCGAGCAGCTCGGCGACGACCTCGTCCACCCCGACGGCCCGACGGTTGTACACCTTCACGAGCAGGTGGTTCTTCTGCTCGAGGGCCCCCTCGACCTTCTGCCGCAGGATCCCCTCGTCGAAGAGGTCCTGCACGCGGATGCCGACGCGATTGATCTTGTCGGCGTACGTGGGACCGATCCCCCGCCCGGTGGTGCCGATCTGGCGCTTGCCGAGGAAGCGCTCGGTGACCCGGTCGATGGTGCGGTGGTAGGAGGTGATGACGTGGGCGTTCGCGCTCACGCGGAGGCGGGAGACGTCGACCCCGCGCGCGGCGAGGGCCTCGAGCTCGCCGAACAGCACCTCCAGGTCGATGACCGCGCCGTTCGCGATCACCGGCACGACGCCCGGGCTCAGGATGCCGGACGGCAGCAGGTGCAGCGCGTACTTCCGGTCGCCGATCACCACCGTGTGACCGGCGTTGTTGCCGCCGTTGAACTTCACGACGTGGTCGACGCGACCGGAGAGCAGGTCGGTCGCCTTGCCTTTGCCCTCGTCGCCCCACTGGGCGCCGATCAGGACGATGGCCGGCATGCGGGATCCTTCCGCCGTTGGGATCCGATCCTATCGGACGCGTATCTTGCACACCGATGTGCAAGATACTGGCTCGCATGACGGAACCGCCCGCCTCCCGCGCTCCGCGGCGCGATGCGGCGTCGAACCGCGAGGCCCTGCTCGACGCCGCGCGCGTGCTGCTGACCCAGGACCCGGAGACGCCGCTCGACGCTGTCGCGGCAGCCGCAGGGCTCACCCGCCGCGCGGTCTACGGCCACTTCCCGTCAAGGAACACCCTGCTGGCCGAGCTCGCCGAGCGCGGCGCCGCCCGCGTCGCGGCGGCCGTCGCGCGGGCCGCGTCGGACGACCCCGTGGTCGACGTCGCGCTGCTCGGCCGGCTCGTCCGGGACGAGATCGAGCACGTGCGCGCGATGACGCGCCTCGTGGTGCACGGACCGCTGCGCGAGCGGATCGGCCCGGCGCTCGGCCCCATCCACGAGCGCCTCGTCACCGACGCCGCCCGCGCCGCCGCGCTCGGCACCGGGCGCGCGGACCTGCCACCCGATGTCGTCGCCCGCCTCATCGAGGGGGCCGCCCTCACGGTGCTCGACGAGAGCACCCGAGCCGATCTCCCCCGCCCGGACGGGCGCCGGCTCGTGATCCTCGCCGCGCTGGGGGCCCTCGGGCTCTCCTGGCGGCAGGCCCACGCGGTGCTCGAGGCGAACCGCGGCCTCCTCGACTCGGAGACCGACCGGTGAGGCCGAGCTCGAGGCGGTCGACCCGGTCCCGCACGGTGCGGGACCGGCAGCCGAGCCTGCTCGGCGGTCAGTCGCCGCCCGGCGTCAGCTCCTCGAGGGTGGCGATCGTGCGCGGCGCCCCCTGCACGCGCTCCATCTCGGCGCGGGCTCTGGCGGCCAGCGCGACGGCCGCGCCCGTGTACGCGGTCGCGACGAGTGCGGCCGCGGGGCCGCCGCCCATCCGCTTGCCGAGGGCCTGCCAGACCGCGACCGACCCGAACAGCACGCCCATGGCGCCCGCAGCCGCCGCGCCGGCGGCGAGCCCGGCGCCCTTGGCGGCCTGCTTCGCCGAGCCCGTGAGCTCGGCCTTCGCCAGGTCGATCTCGCGGCGGATCAGCGTGGACACCTCGCGGGTGCCCTGGTTCACGAGACCGGACAGCTTCATCCTGGCCTTCGAGGAGAGATCGGCGACGTCGCTCATGGGTCCATCGTCCTCGGGTCCGGTGGGCGGAGCCCGGGAACGGGGGCGGGAAGGACGGCCGCCCCCGTTCCCGGCGGATCAGGACCGCAGGTTCTGCTTGGCGTCCTGCGCCTGGCCCTGCAGGTCGTCCTTGGCGTCCTGCGCGGACTCCTGGATGTTCTGCTTCGCCTCCTGCGCCTGACCCTTGACGTCCTGCGCGGCGGCCTGCGCCTCGTCCTTGACGGTCTGGGCCGCATCGGTCGCGGACTCCTTGACGGTCTGAGCGGCCTCCTGCGCGGGCTGCTTCAGGTTCTGCGCGATCTCCTGACCGGCGTCCTTCGCGACCTCCTTCACCTTGTCGGTGAGGGGCTCGGCCTTCTCCTTGGCCTTCACCGCGAGCCGCTGCTCGCGCTCGCTGGCCGGGAGGAGGGAGGAGATCAACCAGCCGACGCCGAACGCGATCGCGCCGACCACGATCGGGTGACCCGTCGCGGTCTGCGTGGCAGTCCGGGTCGCGTTCGACGCGGCACCGGAGACGCCGTCGCGGGCCGAGCCGACGGAGCCGGCCACGCGGTCCGTCGCGGCGCCGACGGCGTCCTCCGCGTCGTGCACCGTGCCCATGATCGACTCCTGGACGCCGCGGAGGCGTCCCTTGACGCGCTCCTTCTGGCGGTCGACGATCTGGCTCGGGCTCACCTTGTCGGCGAGGGCGTCGACATCGGTGCTGAGGTTGCGCCTCGTGGCTTCGATCTCGGCGCGGATGGTGTCGGGGTCGCTCATCGGGTGCCTCCGGGCTTCAGGGTTGGGGGGATCTCTTTGACGGTCTCGGTGGTCTGCGGGATGCCCTCGATCTGCTGCAGCTTCTTGCGTCCGCGCAGCGCGAGGATCGCCGCGACGATCCCGTAGACGACGGCCACGATCAGCGCCGACCAGGCGTTGCCGATCTCGCGGCCGAGGGCCCACCAGATGCAGATCGAGAGGAACAGCAGCGCGAAGTGGCCGGCGACGGCGGCGCCGCCGAGGAATCCCGCGCCCTTGCCCGCCTTCTTCGCGGAGTCGGTCACCTCGGCCTTCGCGAGCTCGACCTCCTGGCGGATGAGGGTGGACAGGTCCCGGCTCACCTCGGAGAGCAGCTGACCGAGGCCCTCGGTCCGGGCCCGGTCGGCCGCAGGATCGGGGATCCCGCCGACACCGGAGGTGGGGATGCTCATCGCGTGCCGCCGAACCGGGATCCGGTCCCGTACCCGTCGGCGGGACGCGCCTCCGTGCCGAACTCGGTCTCGACGTCGTACTCCTCGACGACGACGGCCGCCGGCTCGGCGGCCACGTACCCGGCGCCGTAGGCCGGGTACTCCGTCGTCTCGGGGACGACCGCTCCGCCGTCGGCGATGGCACCGGTCGCGTACTCGGAGCCGTAGCCGCCCACGTAGGGGGAGCCGCCGGCGTACGACGACCCGCCGACCGCACCGCGGTAGCCGTTCGAGGAGGAACCCGAGCCGGACTTCGACTCGGCGACGAGCGCCTTCGTGAGCCGGGCGGCGACCACGCCGCTCACGGCGGCGAGGGCGATGAAGACGCCGGGCCGGCGTGCCGCGTACTGCCGCACGTCGTCGAGGACCGCTTCGGGCGAGCGCGACTCGAGCCACTCGGCCACCCGGTGGGCGCGTTGGGCGAGGTTCTGCACGAGCTCGGACGCGGGGCCGGAGTCGACCTGCTGGCCGGAGCCCATCTTCTCGAGGTCCGAGCCGAAGGTGCGGAGACCTTGGCTGAGACGGTCCTGCTGCTTGGCGGCCTGGGACGACAGCTCGGTCGTCGCCTGGCCGACCAGCTCCCGTGCCTGGCTCACGGTGTCGCCGACCACGCGCTGCGCCTGCTCCTTGGTCGTCGAGGCGACCTGGGCGCCGGCGTCCTTCGCCGTGCCGGCCACGTCGGCGACCTGGTCCTTCGCGTCCGCGGCGGTGCGCTGGACGGTGTCCTTCGCCTCTCCGGCGGTCTGCTTGGCCTGGTCCTTGACCTGGTCGGTCCTGGAGTCGGACCCGGTGCCGAACTCGGCGCCGGTCGTGCCGCCGGCGGCGACCGCCTCGTCGTAGATCGGTGTGGCGGGATCGAGCGGCCCGTCGGGCGGATAGGTGCTCATCGTGTCTCCTCATCGGGAAGGGAAGCGGTGGCGTGGGAGCGGCCGGGACCGACCTGCTCCCCGCTCTGGGACCCTCACGAGACCAGCGGGCTCTGCGTGCGGGCTCCACGTCGCCGCAACGTCGCCTGGACGGAAAATGAAGACTCGCCGAGTCGCCGCTTCTGCGGGACGATCCGCCCTTCGGATCCGCAGAAACGGGACGACAGGCGCCGAACCCGCTGTCAAGCCCTTTCAGGCGTTCAGTGCGCTTCCACGGCTTCGACCAGGCTGCCTTGCAGCCAGGTGAGCCAGGCGTAGAGCATGCCCTGGGGCGTGTGCACGCTGCGCTGCACCTCCTCGATGCCCACGCGTTCCGCGAGCGCGAGCCGCAGGTCACCGAGCGCCGTCAGCCAGCGGACCGCCGCCGCCTCGTCCAGGTGGACCACGCCACCCGGCGCCGACTCGAGATCCGCCACGAGTCGGCGGGCGGCGTCGGACTTGGCCGCGGCCAAGCGGCTGCGGGTCGCGCCGGCGTACTCCGCGGCCGCATCCGGGTCGTCGGGATAGGCCACGGGGAGCAGTCGGGTGACGACCGGGTCGGCGTAGGACCCGACCTCGTCGGCCGTGTCGAGGGACGCGACGACGCCGCCCGCCAGGTTGGTCAGCATCCGCCGTTCACTGGAGGTGAAGCGGCGCTCGATGCCGCCGTGCGTGCGCACGAACTCGCCGAGCACCTTCATCCGTCCACCTGCTGCAGCGTCGCCTGGAGGCCGTACCCGTGCATGGCCTCGACGTGACGCTCCATCTCCTCGCGGGTGCCGGACACGACGGCCGCTCTGCCCTCGGTGTGCACCTGCATCATCAGGCGCTCGGACTTGGGCTTCGGGAATCCGAAGTAGCTCGTGAAGACCCAGGTGACGTACGTCATGAGGTTCACGGGGTCGTCCCACACGATCAAGGTCCAGGGCTTGCCGAGACGGAGCCGCTGCTCGACGCGGGTGTCCTCCAGCACATCGGTCACGGGAGCAAGCCTGACACCGAACGCGGGCGTCGCCGCACGCTCGTCCCGCCGGCGCAGCCCGCGGTACTCCCCCGGGAGGACGCGCAGGGGCGCTCGGGCGCAGTACCGTGCGAGCGTGGACGACCGTGCCGCGGACGCCGGGCCGCCGTGGGGCCCGCCGTGGTCGCGCGGACACGCCCGTCGGCGCCTCACCCTGCCCGTGGCGGCGGTGCTCCTGGCGGAGGGCGTGATCGCCGTCGCGACGGTCCAGCGCAGCCCCGTGGTCGCGGGGGGCTACGCCTGCTGCGCCGCCGTCGGCGGGCTCGCGCTCGTGCTGCTCCGCCGGCGTCCCGGTCCCGCGGTCGTCGTGGTCGGCGCGAGCGCCGTGGTCGCCCTGCTGCTCGTCCCGCTGCCGCCGGTCGCGCTGCTGCCGTTCCTCGTCGCGATCGTCGCGGCGACCGTGCGGGGCGCCCGGTCGTGGGCGGTCGGTGCCGCCTCGGGTGCGCTCGTCCTCCCGGTCGCCCAGTTCCTGCTCACCCGGGATCCGCTCACCGCTGTGCGGTCGCTCGGCGAGGTCATCCTGCTGCTCGCCGCCGTCGCGGCCGGCGAGTTCGCCCGGGGCCGCTTCCTGCGGATGCGCGAGGCCGCCGTCGCGGCCGCGGATCGGCGACGGTTCGCGGCGGAGCAGGAGCGCCTGCGGATCGCGCGCGAGCTGCACGACGTGCTGGCCCACTCCCTGTCGTCCATCACGGTGCAGGCGGGCGTGGGCCTGCATCTCGCCGCGAGCCGCCCGGAGGCCGCGACCGAGGCGCTGGAGACGATCCGCGGCACGAGCAAGGAGGCGCTGAACGAGGTGCGGGCGGTGCTCGGCCTGCTCCGGGGCGACGAGCAGGCGCCCGTGCGGCCCGAGCCCGACCTCGACCAGCTGGCGGCGCTCGTCGCGGACGTGCGCCGATCCGGCGCCCGGGTGGCGTTCGACGACGACCTGCAGCCCCGGCCGGACCGGCCGGTGCAGCTCGCGCTGTACCGGATCGTGCAGGAGGCGCTCACGAACGCCAGGCGCCACGCCCCCGGCGCCGCCGTCGAGATCGCGCTGGGCCGTGAGGGCGATGACGCGGTCGCGCGGGTGCGGGACACCGGGGCCGCGGGGGCGCCCATCCAGCCGGGCAACGGCATCCTCGGCATGACCGAACGGGCCGCACTGCTCGGCGGCACGCTCCGCGTGGACCGCGAGGACGGCTGGACCCTGGTCGAGGCCCGCATCCCCGCGGGCGGCACCCGATGATCCGGGTCGTGGTCGCCGACGACCAGGCGCTCATCCGCGCCGGCTTCTCGGCGCTGCTCGCCTCCGAGCCGGGCATCGAGGTCGTCGGCCAGGCCGCCACCGGCGCGGAGGCGGTGGCGCTCGCGCGCCGGGAGCGACCCGACGTGCTGCTCATGGACATCCGGATGCCCGACGGCGACGGCCTCTGGGCGACCCGCGAGATCGTCGGCACGCCGGGGCTCGAGGCGTGCCGCGTCGTCGTGGTGACGACCTTCGAGCTCGACGAGTACGTCGCCGAGGCGGTGCGCTCGGGGGCGAGCGGCTTCCTCGTCAAGGACACCGACCCGGCGGACCTGATCCGGGCGGTGCGGGTCGCCGCGGCCGGCGACGCGCTGCTGAGCCCCGGCCCGACCCGGCGCCTGCTGGAGCGGGTGGCGGGCAGCCTGCGGCAGCCGCCCGCCACGGAACGGCTCGACGTGCTCACCGACCGGGAGCGCGAGGTGCTCGTGCTCGTCGCGGAGGGCCTCACGAACGAGGAGATCGCCGAGCGGCTGGTGCTCAGCCCGCTGACCGCGAAGACCCACGTGTCCCGGATGCTCGGCAAGCTCGGCGCCCGCGACCGGGTGCAGCTCGTGGTCCTCGCCTACGAGACCGGACTCGTCCGCCCCGGCTGGCACGACGCCTGATCCGTACGCCCCGCGGAGCAGTGCAGGTGCGTCCCGGCGGCCGACGCGGTGCGGGCCGCCGGGGGCGACTGTGGGACCACGGTCCGACCGGGCCGCTCCCCGCAAGAATCAGGAGCAACCACAGATGCTGTCCGCACTCGCCGCCACCGCCCCATGGGCCTACGGGCCCGGCGTCGGCTTCTTCCCGTTCTTCTTCCTCATCCCCGTGTTCTGGATCCTGCTGTTCGTCGTGCTGTTCGTGGTCCTCGGCCGGCGGCGTCGCCGTTGGATGGCCGCCGGCGGCGGCTGGGGCGGCTGGCATCAGGGCCGCAGCGCCGAGGCGACGCTCGCCGAGCGCTTCGCGAACGGCGACATCGACGAGGTCGAGTACCGCGCCCGCCTGGAGGTGCTGCGCGCGAACCGCGAGCCGATGCGGTGAGCCCGCTCCCGTCCCGTGAGCCGCCTGTCCGCTCCCTCCACGACCCGGGAGGGGGCGGACGCGGCACCGGCCGTCAGCCGGCGGGCAGCGCCCAGCGACGGATCCACTCGTGCATCACGATCGCCGCCGCGGCTCCCGCGTTGATCGAGCGCGTGGAGCCGAACTGCGGGATCTCCACGAGCGCGTCCGCAGCGGCCCGCGCCTCGTCGCTGAGGCCCGGGCCCTCCTGCCCGAACAGCAGCACGCAGCGCTCGGGCAGCGCGAACGCCTCGACGGGCACGGCGCCGGCGACGTTGTCGACCGCGACGATCGGCATCCCGTCCGCCCGCATCGCCGCCACGAACCCGCCCACGTCCGGGTGGTGCAGGACGTGCTGGTACCGGTCGGTGACCATCGCCCCACGGCGGTTCCACCGGCGCCGGCCGACGATGTGGACGGACCGCGCCGCGAACGCGTTCGCGGTCCGGACGATCGATCCGATGTTGAGGTCGTGCTGCCAGTTCTCGATGGCCACCGCGAACGGATGGCGCCGGGCGTCGAGGTCCGCCACGATCGCCGCCATCCGCCAGTAGCGGTACCGGTCGACGACGTTCCGCCGGTCGCCGTGCTGCAGCAGCTCCGGGTCGTAGCGGTCGTCGTCGGGCCACTCCCCTCCCGGCCACGGGCCGACGCCCACCGTCGCGGGCTGCTGGTCGTCCGAGGTCACGGCGGCAGCGTAGGGCGCCGGCGGGCCGCATCCGGCCTCTGTGAAGCCCCGAGCGGCAGACTGCGGGCATGGCGGAGCGGATGCAGGCGGTGCAGGCGATGCGGGCGGGCGGCCCGGAGGTGCTCGAGGTCGTCGAGCTCGACGTGCCGGTCCCGGGCGACGGCGAGCTGCTCGTCGAGGTCGCGGCGACGGGCGTGAACTTCGTCGACGTCTACCGCCGGAACGGCACCTACGACGTGCCCTTCCCGCACGTGCCGGGCACGGAGTTCGCCGGCCGGGTCGCCGCGGCCGGGACGGGGATCGGCGGCTTCGCGGTGGGCGACCGCGTGGTCACCGCCGAGGGCCGCGCGGCCTACGCCCGCTTCGCGGTCGTGCGGGCGACCGCCGCGGCCGGGGTGCCCGACGGTGTGGGCGATGCGACCGCGGCCGCGCTCGCACTCCAGGGCCTCACCGCCCACTACCTCGTCACCTCGGTGTACCCGGTCGAGGCGGGCACCACGCTGCTGGTGCACGCCGGCGCGGGCGGGGTCGGGCTGCTGCTGATCCAGCTCGCCAAGGCGCGGGGCGCGACGGTGTTCACGACCGTCGGGAGCCCGGCGAAGCGGGAGCTCGCCGACCGGGCGGGCGCGGACGCGGTGGTCGAGTACGACGGGTTCGCGGACCGGGTGCGGCAGCTGAACGGCGGCCTCGGGCTCGACGTCGTGTTCGACGGCGTCGGCGCGACGACCTGGGAGGGATCGCTCGCGGCGCTGCGGCCCCGCGGACTGCTCGCCCTCTTCGGCGCGGCCTCCGGGCCGGTACCGCCCATCGATCCGCGGCGCCTCATGTCGGGCGGATCCCTGGTGCTCACCCGGCCCACGATGAGCGACTTCCTGCAGACGCCCGAGGAGCGCGCCTGGCGGTACCGCGAGCTGCTCGACGCCGTCGCGGGGGGCACGCTCGACGTGCGCATCGGGGCGACGTTCCCGCTCCCCGAGGCCGCCGAGGCGCACCGCGCGCTGGAGGGCAGGGGCACGACGGGCAAGGTCCTGCTCGCCGGCTGACGCGCCGCTACCCTTCCGAGGGTGCCGGCGCCCTGGACCCCGAGCGGACCGGACCGCATCGTCCACGGCGACAACCTGCCCGTGCTCGAGGCGCTCCCGGACGCCGCCTTCCGGCTCGCCTACCTCGATCCGCCGTTCAACACGGGGCGGGTGCAGGAGCGCCACGAGGTCACCTCGACGCGCGCCGAGACCGGCACGGCAGGCTTCGGTGGCACGCGGTACGAACGGATCCGCCGGCTCGCGGCCGCGTTCGACGACCGCTTCACCGACTACTGGGCGTTCCTCGAGCCGCGGCTGGAGCAGGTGCACCGGCTGCTCGACCCGGAGGGCACGCTCTACCTCCATCTCGACTACCGCGAGGCGCACTACGCGAAGGTGCTGCTCGACGGCCTCTTCGGCCGCGACTGCTTCCTGAACGAGATCATCTGGGCCTACGACTTCGGGGCGCGGACGAACCGGCGGTGGCCGGCCAAGCACGACACCGTGCTCGTCTACGTGAAGGACCCGGAGCGGTACCACTTCGACTCGGCGGCGGTCGACCGGGAGCCGTACATGGCCCCGGGGCTGCAGACCGCCGAGCGGATCGCCCGCGGCAAGCTGCCGACCGACGTCTGGTGGCACACGATCGTCTCGCCCACCGGCGCGGAGAAGACGGGCTATCCGACGCAGAAGCCGCTCGGCGTGCTGCGGCGCATCGTCGCCGCGTCCAGCCGGACCGGCGACTGGGTGCTCGATCCGTTCGCGGGCAGCGGCACGACGGGAGCGGCGGCGGTCGCGCTGAACCGCCGGTTCCTGCTCATCGACGAGCGCGCCGAGGCGGTCGCGACCATGCGCGAGCGGCTCCCCCACGCCCTGATCTCCACCGCGTGACCCGCGCGAACGACGGCGCCTCCGCCCCACCCGACCCTGCGCATGCGGATGCAGGGCCCGCGAGAACCCCGTGGATCGGGCGGGGGCCTACTGCAGGGAGGAGGTGAGCCGCGCCAGGTCGTCGCCGAGGCGGTGGGCGCCCGACCGCCTGGCCCACTCCTCGCGGGTGAGCGGCGAGGAGCGCTCCCGGTACTCGTCCTCGACGGCGCGGATCCGATCGGTGAAATCCCGGTTGCACACGAGCATCGACAGCTCGAAATCGAGCTGGAACGAGCGGATGTCCATGTTCGACGAGCCGACCACGGTCACCGAGTCGTCCACCGTCATGTGCTTGGCGTGCAGCACCGTCGGCGCGGCGTAGCACTGGATCACGACGCCGGCGTCCAGCAGGGCGTCGTAGTACGAATGCTGCGCGTGCAGGACGAGCGCCTGGTCGGCGGTCGCGCCGACGAACAGCTCGACCTCGACGCCGCGGCGCGCGGCGGTGAGGATCGCGCCGAGCAGCGACGGATCCGGCACGAAGTACGGGGTCGTGATGCCGATCCGGTGCTCCGCGGCGTAGATGAGCGAGTTGAACAGCGCGAGGTTGTTCTCGGCCTCGAACGCCGGGCCGGACGGCGCGATCTGGCACAGCAGCGTCTCGGGGTCGTCGTCGTCGGCGACGCCGCCGACGGCCGAGGTCCCGAGCACCTCCCCCGTCTCGCTGAACCAGTCGGTCGCGAACAGCGCGTCGACCTGCTGGACGACCGGTCCCTCCACCTCGACGAGCAGGTCCCGCCAGCGGAGGCCCCGCTTCGCGAGGGGCCGCAGCTCGTACCCCGGGTCGATGAGGTTCGCCGAACCGATCAGGGCGACCCGCTCGTCGACGACCACGAGCTTGCGGTGGTTCCGCAGGTCCGGCCGCTGATACCGCCCGTGGAGCGGCTGCACGGGCAGCATCAGGCGGGACGGGATGCCGAGCCGGTCGAGCTCGGCGCGGGCGCGCTTGAACCCTGGGTACTTCCGGGATCCGAGGTGGTCGAGGAGCACCCGCACCTCGACGCCACGGGCGTGCGCCCGGCCGAGGGCGGCGAAGACCGGCGCCGTCGTGTCGTCCAGCGCCAGCGTGTAGAACTCGATGTTCGCGTAGCGCTCGGCCGCGTCCACCGCGGCGAGAAGCGCGACGATGTGCTCGTCGTGGTGGGCGAGCACCCGGGCCCGGTTGCCGTCGACCAGCGGGAAGGCACCCACGGTGCGGTTCAGCCGGACGATCGCCGGCAGCCATGGGGGCACGTCCTCGCCGGCCTCGAGGTGCTCGACGACGCCCGAGTCCTTCTCGATCCGCTCGTTCATCGTCCGCTGCCGCTCCCGCCGCCCCCGCGGCAGCTTGGGGTTGCCGATGAGCAGGAACAGGCCGAGCCCCAGGATCGGCAGGGCGACGATGACGAGGATCCAGGCGAGCGCCGCGGTCGGCTGCCGGTTGCGCGGCGCGATCAGCAGCGCCGTCGCGAACAGCACGGCTTCGAGCAGCACGAGCACCGTCGCGGACAGGTGCTGCGCCAGCGGTTGGAGCAGGATCACGCGTCATCCCTAGCGCATCCCGCTCCCCTAGCCTGAACATCGATCGACCTGGGAGGGCGGATGGCGCACGAGCGCGACGAGATCGACTGCTGGCTCACCGACATGGACGGGGTGCTCGTCCACGAGAACCAGGCGATCCCGGGCGCGCCGGAGCTGATCCAGCAGTGGACAGACCGCGGTCACCGCTTCCTCGTGCTCACGAACAACTCGATCTTCACGCCCCGCGACCTCGCGGCGCGGCTGCGGGGGTCGGGCCTGCTGGTGCCCGAGGAGTCGCTCTGGACCTCGGCGCTCGCGACGGCCGACTTCCTGCAGTCGCAGATCCCGGGGGGCAGCGCCTTCGTGATCGGCGAGGCGGGCATCACGACGGCCCTCCACGAGGCCGGGTTCATCATGACCGAGACGAACCCGGACTACGTGGTCATCGGCGAGACGCGCACCTACTCCTTCGAGGCGATCACGAAGGCCATCCGCCTCATCGACAAGGGCGCCCGCTTCATCGTGACGAACCCGGACGCGACCGGCCCGAGCGCGGAGGGGCCGCTGCCCGCGACCGGCGCGGTCGCCGCCCTCATCACGCGCGCCACCGGCCGCGAGCCGTACGTGGTCGGCAAGCCGAACCCGATGATGTTCCGGTCGGCGATGAACCGCATCGGCGCCCACAGCGAGCACACCGCGATGATCGGCGACCGGATGGACACCGACATCGTCGCGGGCATCGAGGCCGGCCTGCACACGGTGCTCGTGCTGACGGGGATCAGCGACCGGAACGAGATCGAGCGCTACCCGTTCCGGCCGGACGAGGTGCTCCAGTCCGTCGCCGACCTGCTCGAGACGCCGCCGGGGACGTGAGCGCGCCGCCGACGCGGCCCGGCCCTCCGCGGCCCCCGATGCGCCGGCTCCGGCTGCCGGTCGCGCTGCGGGAGGAGCCGCAGTTCCGCCTGCTGTTCACCGGCCTCGCGCTGTCGATCTTCGGCGATCGCGTGGCGGCGCTCGTCCTGCCGTTCGCGGTGCTCTCCGTGGGGGGCGGGGTCGGCGAGGTCGCCGCCGTGTCGGTCGCGCAGTTCGTGCCGTTCGTGCTCCTCGCCCTCCCGGCCGGCGTCTGGGCGGACCGGTTCGACCGCAAGCGGATCCTCGTGCTCACGGACACCGTGCGCTGCCTGACGCAGGCGGCGGGCGCGGCGCTCCTGCTCCTGCACGTCGCCGTCGTGCCCGAGCTCGTGGTGCTGGCCGCCGTCTACGGCGCCGCGGACGCGTTCGCCTCCCCCGCGATGACCGGGCTGATCCCGGCGGTCGTCTCGCCACCGAACCTGCAGAGCGCGAACGCCCTGCGCGGGACGACGTACTCGTTCGGCTCGATCGCCGGTCCCGTCGTCGGGGGTCTGCTCGTCGCACTCGCCGGGCCGGGCACCGGCTTCGCTTTCGACGCGGTGACCTTCGCCGTCATGGTGACGGCGATCCTCCGGCTGAAGCCGGCGGTCCTGGATGCCGCGGCACCGCCGACCCCCGGCTTCCTTGAGGGGCTCCGCGAGGGCTGGCGGGAGGTGCGCTCCCGCTCCTGGGTGATCGCGTTCCTCGGGGGCTGGACGGCCTACTCGGTGCTGGTGCTGCCGGCGATCTTCGTGCTCGGGCCGGTGCTCGCCCAGCAGGAGCTCGGCGGCGCGGCGAGCTGGGCCCTGATCACGAGCGCGTTCGGGGCCGGCTCGCTGCTCGGGGACCTGATCCTGCTGCGGTGGCGCCCGAAGCGGGCGCTGCGGATCGGCGCGTTCGCCCTCATCGGCGCCTCGACGCAGGCAGCGGTGATCGGCAGCGGCCTCGGTGTCGTGCCGATCGCCGCGCTCGAGCTCGTGGCCGGCATCTGCGTGACCGGCTGCTTCACCCTCTGGGAGACGAGCCTGCAGGAGCACGTGCCGCAGCGGGCGCTCTCGCGCGTCTCGAGCTACGACTACCTGACGAGCACCGGGTTCATCCCCGTCGGCAACGTGCTGGCGGTGGGCTCGCCGCTCTGCTCGGGCTCAAGCAGGCGATGGTCGGGATGTCCGTGATCGCCGTCATCGCCGCGCTCGCGGTGCTGGCCGGCCCTGCGGTGCGCGCCCTCCCCCGCGGCCCGGCCGAGGGGGTCTGAGCGCGGACGACGGAGCAGTCGTCGGCCGCGAACCGATCCTGCCGTTCTCGGTGCGGATCCGGCAGGAGCTCCGTCGATCGCGCAGGGGGTGCGTCGGAGGCTCAGGCGACGCGGATGCGTCCGACCGGCAGGCCGCCGCCCGTGACGGCGAGCGCGGGGTCGTCGAGGAACGCCCGGGCGGCCTCGTCGTCGACCGCACCCGCGCGGGCGAGCAGCGCGACCGCCACCGCGGCTGCGGCCCGGGCGGATCCGTCGAGCACCTTCACGGCGGCGGCGGCCCCGTTCCTCGCGACCGCGGCGAACACCCCCTCCGCCCCCGACTTGGCGACGACGTCCAGCGTCGCGATGGCCCGGGTCGCCGGCGTCCCGGCCCCCTCGATGAGGTCGGGGAACGCCCGCACGGCGGCGGCGAGCGTCGGCTGATCGGCGCAGAGCCGCCGGTACCCGTCGGCGAGCGCCGTGAGCGGGATCGCCCACACCGGGCCGCCGCACCCGTCGACGCCCTGGTGCGCCGGCCTCGCCCGGCCGTACTCGCGGATCACCGCGGCGCCGAGCGCGTGGATCGGATGCGCCGGGTCGAGGTAGTCCGCCACGGACCAGCCGGCCGCGACGCTGCCGGCCAGCATCCCGGCGTGGTTGCCGGAGCAGTTCATCGCGATCCGCGCGGGTCCGAGCCCCGCCCGCACCCGGTCGCGGGCCGCCTCGGTCGACGACGGCCAGCTCTCCGGGGTCTGCAGCGCGTCCTCGTCGAGGCCGGCCGCCGCGAGGACCTCCCCCACGAGCGCGAGATGGCGCGGCGTCCCGCCGTGGCTCGAGGTCACGACCACCGACTGCTCGTCGGAGAACCGCGCGCCGGCGCGCAGGGCTGCGACGGTCTGGAACGGCTTCAGCGCACTGCGCGGGTAGACCAGGCGGCCGGGATCGCCGATCCGTCGCAGCTCCACCCCGTCGGCGTCGACGACGACCGCCGCGCCGACGTGCACCGACTCGGGGAAGCCGCTGCGGGTGACCACGGCGAGCGGCGCCGAGGCGCCCGCGTCGAGCGGTTTCGTCACGCCTCGAGACCGAGGTCGGCGAGGCCGAGCGCCGCGAGGTAGGGGTAGCCGGCAGCCTCGATGGCCTCACGGGCGCCCGTCGCCCGGTCGACGACCACGGCGACGGCCGCGATCTCGGCACCCGCGCGCTCGAGCGCGGCGATCGCCTTCAACGGGGAGCCTCCGGTCGTCGACGTGTCCTCGACGACGACCACGCGACGGCCGGCGACGTCGGGCCCCTCGACCTGACGTCCGCGGCCGTGGTCCTTCGGCTCCTTGCGCACCACGAAGGCGTCGATCGGCACGCCGCGCGCCGCGCCCTGGTGCAGGATCGCCGTGGCGATCGGGTCCGCCCCCATCGTGAGTCCGCCGACGGCGGCGACGCCGGGCACGCCGGCGACGAGGTCGAGCATCACCTGGCCGATCAGCGGCGCGACCCGGTGGTCGAGGCTGACGCGGCGGAGATCCACGTAGAACGAGGCCTGCTTGCCGGAGGTGAGGGTGAAGTCGCCGTGGAACACGGCCTTCTCACGGATGTGGGCGATGAGTTCGTCACGGGCGCCGGGCACGGCCCCAGCCTAGGAGGGCGGGCGCCGTCGCTCGGATGCGCCCAGCGATCCGCCGGTACCGTGAAGCCGTGCGCATCGCCACCTGGAACGTCAACTCGATCCGGGCCCGCAGCGGACGCGTCGTGGACTGGCTCCAGCGGGCCGACATCGACGTGCTCGCCATGCAGGAGATCAAGTGCCGGGACGACCAGTTCCCGATGGCGGCCTTCGAGGCGGCCGGCTACGAGGTCGCCACCCACGGCTTCAACCAGTGGAACGGCGTCGCGATCGCCAGCCGGGTCGGCATCGCCGACGTCGAGCCC
>DASYJR010000040.1:0-1819 GCA_035996305.1 Amnibacterium sp.
CATCTCCTCGGCGCTGCGGGCCATCCGGTGGATCTCGTCGATGAAGAGGACCTCGCCGGGCGTGAGCGAGGAGAGCACCGCGGCGAGGTCGCCCGCGTGCTGGATCGCGGGTCCGCTCGACATGCGCAGCGGGCGGCCGGACTCCTCGGCGACGATCATCGCGAGGGTCGTCTTGCCGAGCCCCGGCGGGCCGGCGAGCAGGATGTGGTCGGGGGTGCGCTGCTGGAGCGCTGCCGCCTTGATCAGCACCTCGAGCTGTCTGCGGACGTTCGCCTGGCCGACGAACTCGGCGAGCGACTTGGGCCGGAGAGCGCCTTCGAAGGCGAGCTCCGCGTCCGACTCGGGTGTGGACCGGACGATGCTCATCGCACGGCCTGCGGGCCGAGCACCTGGAGCGCGGCCCGGAGCAGCACGGCGGTCTGCCGCTCGTCCGGCCGCTCGGCGAGCACGTCGTCGAGGGCGGCCTGCGCGGCGCGCTCGGCGTAGCCGAGACCGACGAGGGCGACGAGCACGTCACCACCGCGCCGGCCGACGACGGGTGTGGCAGGACGGATGTCGACGAGCTTGCCGGTGAGCGAGACGACGATCAGCTTCGCCGTCTTCGGGCCGATGCCGGACACCTTGCGGAACACGCCGTCGTCGTCGGCGACGACGGCGGCGGCGATGTCGGCCGGGCTGAGCGCCGCGAGCACCCCCATCGCCGATTTCGGGCCGACGCCGGTGACGCTGCGGAGCAGGTCGAAGACCGCGAGCTGCTCGCGCGACTGGAACCCGAAGAGCGAGATGTCGTCCTCGCGGACGACCATCGCCGTGTGCAGCAGCACGAGCTCGCCGTGGCGCACCGACAGCGCGTGCTCGGGCGTGACCGTGACGGCGTAGCCGACGCCCGCCACCTCGACGACCAGGAGCGACCCGGCCGCCTCCAGCACGGTCCCCCGGAGCGATGCGATCACGCCGACCACCGTAGGCGCGCGCTCGGACAGCGACACCTCGCCGCCCCGGCGGGTCGAAGACGCGTTCGATTCCGGTCGTGCCGATCCGGAGTTCCTGCACGACCCGCGGTCCGACAGCGGCGAAGGACGGCGTGCCGCTCGAATTCTCCGGAACGGCGCGATCTCAGCGGACGAGGGCCCAGCGCGTGCCGGCCTGCCGGCGCAGCTGCACCTCGAGGATCTCCGCCTGGCTGCCGGCGGCGGCCGCGGCCGCCGCGGCCACGGGTCGTGCCGTGTCGTCGTCGGTCGCCTCGAACCGCACGGTCGCCTGGCCGCGCCCCTTCGCGACGCCCACGCTGCGCGCCTCCACGACGGCGAGCCGCTCGACGGCATCAGCGGCGCGCGGCAGCACGGCCTGCCCATCCGCTCCCGGATGCACCCGGCCCAGCGTCATCACCACCCGATACGACGGCATGGCCGTGGTTCCCCCTCCTCCAGCCATCCAGTATCCGTCCGTCGCGCGGATCCGGAGTTCCTGGGCGACGCGCCGACCACAAGCGCCCGGAGCCGGCGTGCCGGGCGACCGCTCGGGAACGGCGCGACGGCGCGGATGGGTCAGCGGCGGGTGCGGGCCTCCGCGTCGCGCCAGGCGCGTTGCGCCGGGGTCATGGCGCCGGGCTCGACGGCCGCCGCCGTCGGGCCACCGCGCCAGGCGTGGCAGATGGCGATCGCGAGGGCGTCCGCGGCGTCGGCGGGCTTCGGCGCCTCGTCGAGGCCGAGCACCCGCGTCACCATCGTCGTCACCTGCCGCTTGTCGGCCGCGCCGTAGCCGGTGATCGCGGCCTTCACCTCGCTCGGGGTGTGCAGGCCGACCCGGATCCCGCGCT
>DASYJR010000041.1:0-2742 GCA_035996305.1 Amnibacterium sp.
TGACGTAGGGCGCGGCGGCGTGCGAGCCGCCCGTGTGCGGCGACGGCGCCGCGGGCTGGGCCGGTGCCGGCCGCTGCGCAGCGGCCGGCTGCGGCGCGCCCTGCGCGGCGGCCTGCACCGGGGCCGGCTGGGCGGGCGGCGGGGGCGTGGTGGGCGCCGTGGCCGGACCGCTGTCGCGACCGACCTCGGCCTCGACCGAGTTCGTGGCCTCCTGCGCGAGCGGCGGCTGCTCGGCCCGCTGCTGCGGCGCGGCCTGCTGCGCCTGCTGCTGCGGAGCGACCTCCTGCTCGGGCTCCGGCTCGCCGTACGACGACCCCGCGTCGGGGGCCTCCTCCGGCTCCTGCTGCACGACCTGCTGCGGCGCGGGCTCCGGCGCCGACTGCACGGGCGCGGACCCGGCCTCCTCGGGAACGGGTGCGGACTCGGCCGGGGCGCCGCCCTGCGCGGATCCGTCCCCGATGCGGACGAGCGCGGTACCGACCTCGACGGTCTCGTCCTCCTGGACGAGGATCTCCTCGACGACGCCGGCGACCGGCGACGGGATCTCGGTGTCCACCTTGTCGGTCGACACCTCGAGCAGGGGCTCGTCCACCTCCACGCTGTCGCCGACCTGCTTCAGCCAGCGGGTGACGGTGCCCTCGGTGACGCTCTCGCCGAGCGCCGGAAGGGTGACGGACTCACTCATCGGTTGTTCCTCATCTCAGGCGGCGAGAAGTGCCGCAGGTGGTCGCCGCGCGCCGTCGCGCGGTCAGAGCGCGTGCAGGGGCTTGCCGGCGAGGGCGAGGAACGCCTCGCCCAGAGCCTCGTACTGGGTCGGGTGGCCGTGGATGAACGGCGCGATGTCCTCGGGGTAGGCCTCCCAGTTCACGACGAGCTGGGCCTCGCCGATCAGCTCGCCGACGCGGGCGCCGATCCCGTGGACGCCGAGGACCGGGCCGTCCTTCCGGCGCACCACCTTGATCGATCCCGTCGTGCCGATGATCTCGCTGCGCGCGTTGCCGGCGAGGCTGAAGTCGTAGGCGACGACCTCGTCGCGCCCGAACTGCTCGACCGCCTTCGCCTCGGTGAGGCCGACCGACGCGACCTCGGGGTCGCTGTACGTGATGCGCGGCACGTTCACGTCGCTGACGACGGCGGGCTCGAGGCCCGCGATCTCCTCCGCGACGAAGATGCCCTGCTGGAAGCCTCGGTGCGCGAGCTGGAGGCCGAACACGATGTCGCCGACGGCGTAGACGCCCTTCAGGCTCGTCTCGAGCCGCTCGTCGACGTTCACGAAGCCGCGGTCGAGGGTGACGCCCGCCTCCTCGAAGCCGCAGTTCGCGGTCGCCGGACCCCGGCCGACGGCGACGAGGAGCAGGTCCGCCTCGATCCGCTCGCCGTTCTCGAGGGTGACGACGACGCCGGAGTCGTCCTGCGTGACGCCGGAGAAGCGCACGCCGAGCTTGTAGTCGATGCCGCGGCGCCGGTAGGCGCGCTCCAGGGCCTTGCTCAGCACCTCCTCCTCGTTCGGCACGAGGTGGGGGAGGGCCTCGATGATCACCACGTCGGCGCCGAACGACTTCCAGACGCTGGCGAACTCGACGCCGATCACGCCGCCGCCCAGAACCGCGACCTTCTTCGGCACGTAGTCGAGCTCGAGGGCCTGCTCCGAGGCGATGACCCGTCCGCCGAGCTCGAGGCCGGGCAGGCTGCGGGAGTACGACCCGGTGGCGAGCACGACGTGCCGGCCGGTGATCGTGGCGTCGCCGACCTGGACCGTGGTGGCCGAGGTGAGCCGCCCCGTGCCCTCGATCGTCGTGATGCCGCGCGCCTTGAGCAGCGACTGCAGGCCGCGGTACTTCTTCGCGACGATGCCGGTGCGGTACTCGGTCACCTTGGGCACGTCGACGCCCTCGAGCGTCGAGCGGATGCCGAAGTGCTCCGAGTCGCGCGCGGCGTCGGCGACCTCGGCGGCGTGGAGCAGCGCCTTGGTCGGGATGCAACCGCGGTGCAGGCAGGTGCCGCCGACCTTGTCCTTCTCGATCATCCCGACGGACATGCCGAGCTCGGCCGCCCTGAGCGCTGCGGCGTATCCGCCGCTGCCTCCACCGAGGATCACGAGGTCGAAGGACTGGTCCGGCACTTGGATGCTCTCCCGTTCGCAGGTGGACGCGTTCGGCGGGCCGGACGGTGCTTCCCCGCACCCCTCGGGCGCCCCGTTCCGGGGCGGATCCGCCGCGTCGACCCTACCCCCTGGGAGAACGGCGGGCCTGTCGGCCGACTCTCAGAGCGGCTGCTCCGCGAGGTCCTCGACGAGCGCGAGCAGGGTCGCCACCATGACGCCGGTGGGCCCCGAACCGACCGCTCCGTAGGGGGACCCGCCGTTGTTCGCGGCGCCCGCGATGTCGAGGTGCACCCAGGGCACGCGCCGGCCGTCCGCCGCCTCCGGGACGAACTCCTTGAGGAACCAGCCCGCCACGAGGGCGCCCCCGGCGGTGTTGCCGATCTTCACGTTGGCGATGTCCGCGACGTCGGAGTTCAGCAGCGGCCGCAGCTCGTCGGGCAGCGGCAGCGGCCACACGAGCTCGCCGGCCCGCTTCGCCGCGGTCTGCGTGCGGGCGACGAGCGGCCCCTCACCCATGAGGCCGACCGTACGGTTGCCGAGCGCGGTGATGATGGCCCCGGTGAGCGTGGCGACGTCGACGACGGCGTCCGGATGCTCCTCGCCCGCGGCGACGAGCCCGTCGGCGAGGACGAGGCGCC
>DASYJR010000042.1:0-2992 GCA_035996305.1 Amnibacterium sp.
TCGGACCCCTGCAGGCGGCGCTGCTCGAGGCGGGGATGTCGGCGGTCGAGGTCCTCGTGATCCTCGGCATGACCTCGTCACGGCGCACCGCCCGGTGGACCCCGCTCGTGCTGTGGCTGCTGAACGCGACGCTCGTGTGGCGGTTCGCCGCGTTCACCGGCACGAGCCTCAACCCTGCGCGCAGCCTCGGGCCCGCGCTCCTCGCGCCCGCACTCGACGTGTACTGGGTCTACGTCGTCGGGCCGGGGCTCGGGATGCTCGTCGCCGTCGCGGTGTTCGCCCTCGCGCCGCGGGTGGAGGTGCTGACCACCAAGCTCTTCCACGACCCCGCCTACCCGTCGAGCATGGCGTCGTCCCTGCCGGTGGTCGAGCACGCCTGAACCGGGCGGGGCGCGCCGAAGCGCGCACTCCCCCCGTTCCTCCCTCACCGATACCCTCCGGGCATGCCGACCGAACCCGGGATCGCCGTCGTGGGGGTCCGTCGCGCGTTCGGAACCGTCCACGCCGTGCGGGACGTCACGTTCACCGCCGCCCCCGGCAGCGTCACCGGCCTCATCGGGCCGAACGGGGCGGGCAAGACGACGCTGCTGCTCCTGCTCGCGTCGCTGCTGCAGCCGGACGGCGGATCGATCCGCATCCTCGGCCTCGACCCCGCCACCGACACCGCCCGGGTGCGGTCGCTGCTCGGGTGGATGCCGGACACCCTCGGCTCGTGGACCTCCCTGTCCTGCCGGACCTCGCTCACCACGAGCGGCCGCCTGTACGGCCTCCCCAAGCCCGCCGCCGCCGCACGCGCCGCCGAGCTGCTCGATCTCGTCGGCCTCGCCGAGTTCGGCGACCGGCCCACGCGCGTGCTGTCGCGGGGCCAGAAGCAGAAGCTCAGCCTGGCGCGGGCCCTGGTGCACCGCCCGCGCGTGCTGCTGCTCGACGAGCCCGCGAGCGGCCTGGACCCCGCCGCCCGCGTCGAGCTGCGCCTGCTGCTGCGCGACCTCGCGACCGACGGCTGCACGATCCTCGTCTCGAGCCACGACCTCGCGGAGCTCGAGGAGGTGACCGACGACGCCGTGTTCATGGCGGCGGGCGAGACCGTCACCGCCGACCGCGTGCAGCGGGCGCAGTCCCGGGTGCGGGACTGGCGCATCCGATCCCTCGACGAGGCCGCCCTCGACCGGGCGCTCGCGGGCAGGACGGACGTGCGACCCGAGCGGGGCGCCCGGCTCGTGCCGGTCGACGGCGAGCGGGCCGCAGCGGACCTCCTCGCGGAGCTGGTCCGCGCCGGCGTGCCCGTGACGGACTTCGGGCCGGCCCTCGGGGAGCTGGAGACCACGTTCCTCGAGCTCGAACGGAGCGGCGCATGACCACCGTCTCGACCGGGCGCCGGCCCCTCGGCGGGATGGGCACGATCATCGGTCTCGAGCTCGCGCAGCGTGTGCGGAGCACCGCCTGGTACGTGCTGCTCGGCGTGTTCGCGCTGCTGATGCTCGTGATGACGGCCCTGCTGATCCCGGTCGCCGGGAACACGGGGGGCGGCGGATACGCGTTCTCGACCGTGGTCCTCTTCGTGCTGCTGCTCGGCACGCTGATCACGCCCGCGCTCTCGGGCGGATCGGTGAACGGGGACCGCGAGGCCGGCACGCTCGCCACGACGCAGATCACGCTGGCGCGCACCGGCGGCCTGCTGCTCGGCAAGGTGCTGGCCGCGTGGGTGTCGTCGCTGGCGCTGGTCGTGCTCGCGGTGCCGTTCCTCGCCGTCGCGGTGGTCGCCGGAGGCCTTCGGATCGACACGGTGCTCGTCTCCCTGCTCGTCGTCGCGGTGGAGCTCGGCGTGGTCGCCGCCATCGGCGTCGGCCTGTCGGCCCTGATCACGAGGACGGTCTTCTCCGTCGTCGTCACCTACCTGGTGGTCGCGGCGCTGTCGATCGGCACGCTGCTGGCGTTCGTGCTCGGGGGTCTGGCGGTCCGCACCGATCAGGTGACGCGGTACCGCAGCCTGCAGGACACGGCGACGTCCGCGGGGTCGACGACTCCCGTCTGCGGCGGCTGGCAGGAGGAGCACCAGCAGGTGCCCCGCTTCGACCAGGTCTGGTGGCTGCTGTCCGCCAACCCGTACGTCGTGCTCGCGGATGCGGTGCCCGCCTCGTTCACCAAGGACGGCGTGCCGAAGGACCTCTTCGGGGGCCTCGCCTCGAGCGCGCGCTCCGCGCAGATCGCGCCGAAACCGCTCGTGGTCTACGACGACTGCAGCGCCGGCAGCAGCAGCGGCCCGACGCCCGCGCAGATCATGTCGCGCACGGTGCCGAGCTGGTTCGTGGGCCTCGGGCTGCACCTGCTCCTCGCCGCCGCGATCCTCCTGGGGGCGTGGCGCGCCCTGCGCACCCCGGCCCGGCGCCTCCCCCGAGGCAGCCGCGTGGCCTGACCCCGGCGACCCGTCGCACGCGCACACATGCCACGTTCTGCCGTTGTTCGGCCGTCATCCGGGCACGACGTGGCGAGCGAGCGTTCCGGGTCAGGGTTCGGGGCGGTTCTCCGCCTCCGCGTCGCGGATGCGGGTGGTGAGGCGGCGGATCGCGCCCCGCAGCGCGCGCTCGGCGTCGAGGCCCGCCGCCGACGCCGCGACCACCGTGTCGAGGAGCAGGTCGCCGAGCGCCTCCTCATCCGCCGGCACCGCGGTCGACGGGCGCGACTCGAGGCCGACCCGGGCCGCGCGGCCGAGCAGCTTCTCCGCGAGCAGCAGCGACGGCATCCCCATCGGCACGCCGTCGAGCACGCTCGTGCGGTGCGCCTTCTCGCGCCGCTTCTGCTCCTCCCACACGCCGACGACCGCCTCCGCGTCCGCCGCGGCGGTGTCGCCGAACACGTGCGGATGCCGGCCGATCATCTTCGCGGCGGTGGCTGCGGCGACGTCCTCGAGGTCGAAGCCCTCCCCAGGCGTCGCCGACGCGAGATCGGCGTGGAAGAGCACCTGGTAGAGCACGTCGCCGAGCTCCTCGCG
>DASYJR010000043.1:0-11481 GCA_035996305.1 Amnibacterium sp.
CGCACGGCCTGACCCCTCCGGCCGGGCCGAACGCGCCGCTGAGGCGCGAGGAAGGCGCTCCGGTTCACCACCGAGGTGCTCGGCTTCCGGATGAAGCGCGACGTTCCGCTCGGGACCGCCGTTCACGCGGGCGCTCGTCGCCGACGGCATCCCGTTCGCCTCCTTCGCGGTCGAGGACCTGCAGGCGGAGCACGACCGGTTGTGCGGGCTCGGGGTGCGGTTCACCCAGGAGACCACGGCGATGGGGCCCGTCACCACGGCGGTGCTCGACGACACCTGCGGAGACCTCGTCCAGCTCACCGCGCCGGCCGGCTGACCCGCACCCGGCGATGCGCGCCGGCGGACGGTAGGATCGCGGCAACGACGTCGATCCGGCCATCACCGGGGAGTCTCCGGAAGAACGCCGCGCGAGCGGTCGGTAGAACCGGACGGTGCGGCCCGTCATCGCCGGGAACGAGTGGGCGGCGCACGTCGTGCGGCGTCAAGCGGGGTGGTACCGCGTCGGGAACGGCGTCCCCGTGCTGAACCGGCACGGAGGACTTTCGGTGTATCCCAAGGACGGCGGCGAGCCCGTCAGCCCCAGCCCGCGCTTCCCGGACGTCGAGCGCGAGGTCCTCGACTTCTGGGCGGCCGACGGCACGTTCCAGGCGTCGATCGAGGCGCGCGAGGGCGCGCCGGAGTGGGTGTTCTACGACGGGCCGCCGTTCGCGAACGGCCTGCCGCACTACGGGCACCTGCTCACCGGCTACGCGAAGGACGCCTTCCCCCGGTACCAGACCATGCGCGGCCGGCAGGTGCACCGCCGCTTCGGCTGGGACACCCACGGCCTCCCGGCCGAGCTCGAGGCGATGCGCCAGCTCGGCATCACGACGAAGGACGAGATCGAGTCCATGGGGGTCGACGGCTTCAACGCGGTCGCCCGGGCGTCGGTGCTGAAGTACACGGGGGAGTGGCGCGACTACGTCACGCGGCAGGCCCGGTGGGTGGACTTCGACCACGACTACAAGACGCTCGACCCCTCCTTCATGGAGAGCGTGCTGTGGGCGTTCAAGCAGCTGTACGACAAGGGCCTCGCGTACGAGGGCTTCCGCGTGCTGCCGTACTGCTGGAACGACGAGACGCCGCTGTCGAACCACGAGCTGCGGATGGACGACGACGTCTACAAGCGCCGCCAGGACCCCTCCGTCACGGTCACCTTCCCGCTCGTGGGCGAGAAGGCCGAGTCGCTCGGGCTGACCGCCGTGCGCGCCCTCGCCTGGACCACGACGCCGTGGACGCTCCCCACGAACCTCGCCCTCGCCGTCGGCCCGGACATCGAGTACGCCGTGGTGCCGGGCGGCCCGGCCGGCACCGCCGACTCCGAGGCGCCCGACGGCACCGCCACCCACGCCGGGCTGGACCGGGAGGTGCTCGGCGGCGAGTACCTGATCGCCACCGCCCGCATCGGCGACTACGACAAGGAGCTCGGCTACGGTTCCGCCGACGAGGCGCGCGCGGCGGTCTCCCGCACCGTGCTCGGCCGCGACCTCGACGGCGTGCAGTACGACCGGCTCTGGGACCTCTACGCCGACACCGACGTGTGGGGCACCGACGAGGCCTGGCGGATCCTCGTGGCGGACTACGTCTCGACCGAGGAGGGCACCGGCGTCGTGCACCAGGCGCCCGCCTACGGTGAGGACGACCAGGTCGTGTGCGCCGCGGCCGGCATCCCGACCATCGTGTCCGTCGACGCGGGAGCGAGGTTCCTGGCGATGTTCGCCGGCACGGAGCTCGACCCGATCGCCGGCGTGCACGTCTTCGAGGCGAACCGGCCGATCATCCGGGCCCTGCGGGCGAAGGGCCGGCTGCTGCGCGAGGCGTCCTACGAGCACAGCTATCCGCACTGCTGGCGCTGCCGCAACCCGCTCGTCTACAAGGCGGTCTCGAGCTGGTTCGTGCGGGTGACCGAGTACCGCGACCGGATGGTCGAGCTGAACCAGCGGATCACCTGGGTGCCGGACAACGTGAAGGACGGCCAGTTCGGCAAGTGGCTCGCGGGTGCCCGCGACTGGTCGATCAGCCGCAACCGGTACTGGGGCAGCCCCATCCCGGTCTGGCGGAGCGACGATCCGGCCCATCCGCGCGTCGACGTCTACGGCTCGCTCGCCGAGCTCGAGCGCGACTTCGGCCGGCTGCCGAGGAACCCCGACGGGGAGGTCGACCTGCACCGGCCCTACATCGACGAGCTGACTCGGCCCAACCCCGACGACCCGACGGGGCGCAGCACCATGCGGCGCATCGAGGACGTGCTCGACGTGTGGTTCGACTCCGGATCCATGCCCTTCGCGCAGGTGCACTACCCGTTCGAGAACGCCGACTGGTTCGACTCCCACAGCCCCGCCGACTTCATCGTGGAGTACATCGGGCAGACCCGCGGGTGGTTCTACACGCTGCACGCGCTGTCCACGCCGCTGTTCGACCGGCCCGCGTTCTCGACGGTCATGAGCCACGGCATCGTGCTCGGCAGCGACGGTCAGAAGATGTCGAAGTCGCTGCGGAACTACCCGGACGTCTCCGAGGTGTTCGACCGCGACGGCTCCGACGCGATGCGCTGGTTCCTGCTCGCGAGCCCGGTGCTGCGCGGCGGGAACCTCATCGTCACCGAGGAGGGCATCCGCGAGGGCGTGCGCCAGGTGCTGCTCCCGCTCTGGAGCACGTACTACTTCTTCACGCTCTACTCGGGCGCCGAGGACTACGACGCGCAGCGTCGCACCGACTCGACGGATCCGCTCGACCGGTACCTGCTCGCCGCCACCGGCGACCTGGTGCGGGCCGTGACCGCGGACCTCGACGCGTTCGACGGGAGCGGCGCTGCGGCCCGTCTCCGCGACTTCGCGGACGTGCTGACCAACTGGTACGTGCGACGCAGCCGGGAGCGATTCTGGGCGGTGCGCGCAGGCGGCTCGCGGCTGGGGGACGACAGCCGTGCGGCGTTCGACACCCTCTTCACGGTGCTCGAGACGGTCACGCGGCTCACCGCGCCGCTGCTGCCGCTCGTCAGCGAGAAGATCTGGCGGGGCCTCACCGGCGGCCGCAGCGTGCACCTCGCCGACTGGCCGGACGCCGGCGAGTTCCCCGCCGACCCCCAGCTCGTGGCGCGGATGGACCGCCTGCGCGAGGTCACCTCGACGGCGCTCGCGCTGCGCAAGGAGGCCGGCCTGCGGGTCCGGCTGCCGCTGTCGAAGCTCACCGTCGTGGCCGCGGACGCCGCGGACCTCGCCGGGTCGGGCGGGGCGATCCTCGCCGACGAGCTGAACGTGAAGCAGGTGGAGTTCGTCGCGGAGGACGCCTCGAGCGCCGCCCGGTACGGCATCAGCGAGCGGCTCTCGGTGAACGCCCGCGCGCTCGGCCCGCGGATCGGCCGACAGGTGCAGGCCGTCATCGCCGCAGCGAAGGCCGGCGACTGGCGTCACCGGAACGGCGTCGTCGTGGTGGGCGACGTGGAGCTGTTCGAGGGCGAGTACGAGCTGGTGCTCGAGCGGGCCGGGGGCGGCGACGGCGAAGCGGTCGGCCTCGTGCCGTCGGGCGGCTTCGTGCTGCTCGCGACCGAGGTCACCCCGGAGCTCGAGCTGGAGGGACGGGCGCGGGACTTCATCCGGGACGTCCAGCAGGCCCGCCGCACCGCCGGGCTCGAGGTGACCGACCGGATCGAGCTGGCGGTGGAGGGCGACCCCGACCTGCTGCACATGCTCGAGGTGCACGGCGACCTCGTGAAGTCGGAGACGCTCACCGAGGTGCTCGAGACGTCGCCCGCGTCGGCCGGGTCCGGGGACCGCGTGCAGCGCTGGGCCGACGGCACCCTCACCCGCATCCCCGCAGGGAACTGGGGGGCCACGGACGGCGCCCGCTTCGAGCTGCGGAAGACTGGAGCGGTGGTGCTCGATGTCTGACCGATCCGCTCTCGATCGCCTGCTCGACGCGATCTACGCGCGAGTGGGGGAGGTCGCGCCGCAGCCGCGCCTCTCGGCGACGCGCCGTGCGCTCGAGCTGCTCGGCGACCCGCACCACGCATATCCGATCGTCCACATCACCGGGACGAACGGGAAGACGTCCACCAGCCGGATCATCGAGAGCCTGCTGCGGGCCCAGAACCTGCGCACGGGCCTCTTCACGAGCCCCGACCTCGGGCGCCTCAACGAGCGCATCGTCGTGGACGGGGAGCCGATCGACGACGACACGCTGCTCGGCAACTGGCACGACGTCGAGCCCTACCTCGCGATGGCCGACCAGGCGCTCGAGGCCGCCGGCGAGGCGCCGCTCACCTTCTTCGAGGCGCTGACGGTGCTCGCCTATGCGACCTTCGCCGACGCGCCCATCGACGTCGGCGTGATCGAGGTCGGGATGGGCGGCGAGTGGGACTCGACGAACGTCGCCGACGGGCAGGTCGCCGTCTTCACGCCGATCGACCTCGACCACATGGACCGCCTCGGCTCGACGATCGGCGCGATCGCCCGCACGAAGGCCGGGATCATCAAGCCGGGCAGCAGCGTCGTGTCGGCGATGCAGGCGCCCGAGGCGCTCGTCGAGCTCGAGCGGGCCGCCGAGCTGTCCGAGGCGGCCGTGTCGCTCGAGGGCCGCGACTTCCGGGTGCTCTCCCGAACGCCCGCCGTCGGCGGTCAGGTCATCGACGTGCAGGGCCGCGCGGGCCGCTACGACGGGGTCTTCCTGCCCCTGCTCGGCGCCCACCAGGCGCAGAACGCCGCCGTCGCCATCGCCGCGGTGGAGACCTTCGTCGGCGACGGATCCCTGGCCATCGACCGGCGGGTCCTCGACGAGGGGCTCGCGCTCGCCACCTCGCCGGGCAGGCTGCAGGTCGTGGCCACCGGACCGACCGTCGTGGTGGACGCCGCCCACAACCCGCACGGCGCCGCCGCGCTCGCCGCAGGGCTCAGCGAGTCGTTCCGCTTCTCCCACCTCGTCGCCGTGCTCGCCGTGCTCTCCGACAAGGACGCCGCCGGGATGGTGCGCGCCGTCGCGGACGTCGTCGACGAGTTCGTCGTCACGACCGCCCCCTCCGCACGGACGAGCGACCCCGATCAGCTGGCGCGCGTCGTCGTCGACGTCGTCGGTGCCGACCGCGTGCTCGTCGAGCCGGACCTCGAGCGGGCGCTGCAGACCGCTCGCGAGCACGCCGCCGACGCCCCGGTCGGCGACGAGGGCGAGACGGGGGGCGTGATCGCGTTCGGCTCCATCACCCTCGTCGGCCGCGCGCTGCAGATCGCGCGCGAGAACGGCTGGTCGGCGTCGTGAGCACGGGCCGGGCGCGCCGGCCGCGGAGCGTCACGGCGAGCCTCGCCTCGATCGTGCTGGCGACGGAGTTCGTCGTCGTCGTGCTCGCGGCGCTGGTCGTGTTCGGCCTGAAGGCGCTGCCCGCGCCGCTCGCGCTCGGCGGCGGCGGCGTGCTGCTGCTCGTGATCGCGATCGCTGCCGCCACCGCGCGGTCCCGGGCCGGTCTGGTGCTCGGCTGGTTCGTGCAGGCGGTGCTCGTCGCGGCGTTCGCGGTGCAGGTGGCGGTGGGCGTCGTCGGCGTCGTCTTCGCCGCCCTGTGGGTCTACTGCATGATTGTCGGCGGCCGGATCGACCGCCGGACCGCTGCGCCGATCGAGAGGACGGGAGTCTGATGGCAGACACGATCGAGGAGACGCTGGTGCTGGTGAAGCCGGACGGCGTCGCCCGCAACCTGACCGGCGAGATCCTCCGCCGCATCGAGGCGAAGGGTTACGCGCTCACCGACATCCGGATGGTCGAGGCCGACCGGGCCCTGCTCGCGCAGCACTACGCCGAGCACGAGGGCAAGCCGTTCTACGAGCCGCTCGTCGAGTTCATGGAGTCCGGGCCGATCGTCGCCATCCGCATCGCGGGGGAGCGGGTCATCGAGGGCTTCCGCTCGCTCGCCGGCACGACGGATCCGACGACGGCCGCTCCGGGCACGATCCGCGGCGACCTCGCCCGCGACTGGGGCGCGAAGGTGCAGCAGAACCTCGTGCACGGCAGCGACTCGCCCGAGTCCGCCGCGCGCGAGCTCGCCCTCTGGTTCGCCTGACCCGCGACCGACAGCACCCGAGCAGGACGGGATCGCTGCAGCAGGAGGATCCGGGCGATCTCGTCCTGCTCCAGGGATGTCGTCCCGCCGGCGCGCGGAACCCCGACCCTGGGGGAGCAGGTCAGATCTGGGCGAGGACGTCCAGGCGCAGCTGCGCGACGACCGCGACGACGACGTAGGCGAGCAGGCTGATCAGGGGCGTCCAGCCGTACAGCGCCGCACCGACGCGGCGGGCGCCGCGGCCGACGGGCAGGTTGCCCTGGCCCAGGTCGTAGAGCGTCGTCGCGACGAACATCGGGATCACGACGCTCCACACGAGCATGCACCAGGGGCACAGCGTGCCGAGGACGAAGATGCTCTCCGCCATCAGCCAGACGACGAACGCGAGCGCCCCGAGCAGCCCGAGGTTGAACAGCGACCAGAACCAGCGTGGGAAGCGGACGCCCGCGAGGGTGGCGACACCCATGAAGACCGGCGCCGGGAAGCAGACGAGCCCGATGAGCGGATTCGGGAAGCCGAACAGGCTGCCCTGCCAGGACTTCAGGTTGGTGCCGCACTGCACGAGCACGCTGAAGTTGCAGCTGAGGCTGGCGTGCGGGTGCTCGAGCACCTGGAGCTTGTCCAGGGTGAGCTCGAAGGCGGCGAGCAGGCCGAGCAGGCCGCCCACGATCAGGAGGATCGCCAGGGCGGTCGGCCGTCTCGTCTCCTGCTCGCTCACGACCGGCAGTATCGCACCGGCGTGCACCCACACCGGGGGCGGACGCTCGGGAGCGAGGCGTGCGATAATGCCTACAGGTCGCCGTGCACCCGCACCGGAGGCCGAACGCTTCGACAGGTCCGCACCGAGCGGGCCGAGCCCGGGGGGACCTGGGACGGCGCTTGTCCCGCCGCGTGCGCCCGAGAACGGGTGCGCGGAACGATCAAGGATTTGCGTCGACCCCGATCGGCGCGGCGCACGCGCTCGCGGACGGGACCGGCCTGAGGAGCACGGAGGGCGCCGCTTTCGAAAAGCGTCGCCGGCTCCGCGTGAGGAGTGCACCAGCGATGGTGGAGTACGAGAACGACGGCAGGGTCGACGAGACCACGATCGAGACGACGGAGGACGCGCCGAAGCGGCGACGCCGCTCGGCGCCGCGACGCGCGAGCAGCGCGGTGTCCGCGGCTCCTGCGTCGACCGGGGAGCCGGACGGTGCCGACGAGCAGGTCGAGTCCGACCTGCTCGTGCCCGACGGGGTCGCGGCCTCCGACTCGGCCGCGGAGCCGCCCGACGTCGACGGGACGCCGCCCGACGCGCCGGCCGGGGAGCAGGCACCGTTGGGACGTCGTCCACCGCTCGCCGTGCTGTTCCAGGCGCCGCCGGCGCTGCCCGAGGCCGCGCCGGGCGTGGTGTCCGACCTCGACGAGGACGAGGAGGAGGAGCCCGCCGACGACGACAGTGAGCCCGGCGGCTCGCGCCGCTCCCGTCGTCGCACCAGGCGCCGCCCGGGCGCCCAGCAGCCGTCGGCGGAGGGCGCCGTCACCGAGGTCGTGCCGAAGACGCGCCCGGTCAAGGAGCCGATCACCGAGCCGCAGAAGCTGAAGGGCTCGACGCGGCTCGAGGCCAAGCGTCAGCGCCGCCGCGACGGTCGGGACGCGGGGCGCCGCCGCACGGTCGTGACCGAGGCGGAGTTCCTCGCCCGTCGCGAGGCCGTCGACCGGCGGATGATCGTCCGCAACGCGGGCGACCGCATCGAGATCGGCGTGCTCGAGGACGGCATCCTCGCCGAGCACTACGTGGCGAAGTCGCAGAACGTCTCGTTGATCGGCAACGTCTACCTCGGCCGCGTGCAGAACGTCCTGCCCAGCATGGAGGCCGCCTTCGTCGACATCGGTCGCGGCCGCAACGCCGTGCTCTACTCCGGCGAGGTCGACTGGGACGCCGCGAGCGACCGGCTCGGTGAGAAGGGCAACCAGGCGCGCCGCATCGAGCTCGCCCTCAAGTCCGGCGACACCGTGCTCGTGCAGGTCACGAAGGACCCCATCGGTCACAAGGGCGCTCGGCTCACGAGCGCCATCTCGCTGCCGGGCCGCTACCTGGTCTACGTCCCGAACGGCTCGATGAACGGGATCAGCCGCAAGCTGCCCGACACCGAGCGCGCTCGGCTCAAGCGGATCCTCAAGGACGCCCTGCCCGACTCCGCCGGCGTGATCGTGCGGACCGCCGCCGAGGGGGCCACCGAGGAGCAGCTCACCGTCGACGTGCAGCGCCTCGCGAACCAGTGGGCCGAGATCCAGCACCTCGTCGAGACCTCGAGCTCGCCGACCCTGCTGCACGGCGAGCCGGACCTGCTCGTGAAGATCGTCCGCGACGTCTTCAACGAGGACTTCACGAAGCTCGTCATCGAGGGCGACGACGCCCGCGCGACCATCGAGCGCTACCTGAAGCAGGTCGCGCCCGACCTCCTCGACCGGGTCGAGCGCTGGGACGGCGACACCGACGTCTTCACCGCGCACCGCGTGCACGAGCAGATCGAGAAGGCGCTCGACCGCAAGGTGTGGCTGCCCTCCGGGGGCTCGCTCGTCATCGACCGTACCGAGGCGATGACCGTCATCGACGTGAACACGGGCAAGTTCGTCGGATCCGGCGGCAACCTCGAGGAGACCGTCACCAAGAACAACCTCGAGGCCGCCGAGGAGATCGTCCGGCAGCTCCGGCTCCGCGACATCGGCGGCATCATCGTCATCGACTTCATCGACATGGTCCTCGAGAGCAACCGCGACCTCGTGCTGCGGCGCCTCGTCGAGTGCCTGAGCCGCGACCGCACGAAGCACCAGGTGGCCGAGGTCACCTCGCTCGGCCTCGTGCAGATGACGCGCAAGCGGCTCGGCGTCGGGCTCGCGGAGTCGGTCACCGAGACCCCCGCCGGACCCGAGCCCAAGCAGCAGGAGCAGGGCCGCCGCCGGCGAGGCGGCGGCAACGGCGCGCCGGCGCCCGCGCAGCGGGCTTCCGCCACGCACGCCATCACGGACGACATGAAGAACGCGCTCGCGCAGATCGCGGGCGCCACGATCGCGCCGTCCCGGCCGCTGCACGACACGGTCCACGAGGCCGCCGGACGCGCCGCGGAGACGGCGCAGGAACCCGAGCAGCCGCCCGTCGGGCAGCCGCCCGTCGAGCAGCCGGCTCCGGCCGCCGAGGCACCCTCGGCGCCGATCATCGACCTGCCCGAGCCCCATCGCGAGCCGTCGGCCCCGCGGGTGCCGAAGGAGATCGCGGTCGACCTGCTCGACTCCGTGCTCGAGGCGCTGCCCGCGCCCCGGCGCCCGGGGGAGGGCCGTCGCCGGTCCCGCCGCGTCTCGACGCCGGCGCTCACGCCCGGCCAGGACGAGTAGCCGTCCCGTCCGCGGGCACAATCCCGCAGGCAGGCCGGGGCGCCCTAGCGGCGGTCGCGGCCCTTCACCCGGAGGCCGCTCGCGATCAGCCGGCGGGTGAGCTCGCCCGCCGTCACCCGCACGGCGCCCGCGGCCACCAGCTCGTCGATCCGGTCGGCCGGCACGTCGTAATGGTCCCGGTCGAAGCCACGGGCAGGCACGCCGTTCGCAGCCGCGAAGGCGTGCAGCTCCTCCAGCGAGGCGTCGCTGACGAGGTGCGCCCACATCCGGCCGTGCGCCGGCCACATCGGAGCGTCGACGAGCACGGCCACAACCGCATCGTCGCATCTCGCACCGACCCCACCCGGTGGAGGACCCCGCTCGGGTGGGCTATGCTTGACGGTCGGTGCGCGGACGGCCCATCGTGTCGCCGTCCGTCGACGCACCGGTCAGACGTTCCGTCACCCGCCCCGTGGAATCGCGTGCGGCCTCCGGTGGCACGGCAGAAGAGGTTGAGGCTCGAAGTGGTCTATGCGATCGTGCGCGCCGGTGGGCGCCAGGAGAAGGTCGAGGTCGGCACCGTGGTGACGCTCGACCGCATCGCGGCGGGTGAGGACGGCACGGTGAAGCTCGCGCCGGTGCTCCTCGTCGACGGTGAGAAGGTCACCCACGAGGCGGCGAAGCTCGCCGGCGTGACGGTCACCGCGGAGGTCCTCGGCGACCTGCGCGGCAAGAAGATCGTCATCCAGAAGTTCAAGAACAAGACCGGGTACAAGAAGCGCCAGGGACACCGCCAGGAGCTCACCCGCGTCCGCGTGACCGCGATCGGCTGAGGGGAGCACAGCAATGGCACACAAGAAGGGCGCGAGCTCGACCCGCAACGGTCGTGACTCCAACGCGCAGCGACTCGGCGTCAAGCGCTTCGGCGGGCAGGTCGTCAAGGCCGGCGAGATCATCGTGCGTCAGCGCGGCACCCACTTCCACCCCGGCATCAACGTCGGCCGTGGCGGCGACGACACGCTCTTCGCCCTCGAGGCCGGCTCGGTGCGCTTCGGTGCCCGCGGCGGGCGCAAGGTCATCGACATCGAGGTGGCCGCACTCGCGGAGTGACTCGGATCCCGAGCAGGGATCCACTGTTCAAGGCGCACGGGCGGGTCGAGTACCCGCCCGTCGCCGTATCCGGACCCGGAAGGAGGGGCGGCGATGGCGACCTTCGTCGACTCCGTGACGCTGCACCTCGCCGCCGGGCACGGCGGCAACGGCTGCGTCTCCATCCGGCGTGAGAAGTTCAAGCCCCTCGCCGGCCCCGACGGCGGCAACGGGGGCAGCGGCGGCGACATCGTGCTCGTCGCCGACCCCCAGGTGACGACCCTGCTCGGCTACCACCGCTCACCGCACCGCAGCTCCGGCAACGGCGGCCCCGGCATGGGCGACAACCGCAGCGGCGCGAACGGCGACCCCCTCGAGCTGCCGGTCCCCGTCGGCACGGTCGTCCGCGATGCGGACGGCACCGTGCTCGCCGACCTGGCCGAGCCGGAGATGCGGTACGTGGCGGCCGCAGGCGGCCGCGGGGGTCTCGGCAACGCGGCTCTGGCCAGCACGAGGCGCAAGGCGCCCGGGTTCGCGCTGCTCGGCGAGCCGGGCGAGGCGCTCGACGTGCGCCTCGACCTCAAGACGGTGGCGGATGTCGCCCTGGTCGGCTTCCCGTCCGCCGGCAAGTCCAGCCTCATCGCCGCGATGTCCGCCGCCCGGCCGAAGATCGCGGACTACCCCTTCACGACCCTGCAGCCGAACCTCGGCGTCGTCGAGGCCGGTGGCACCCGGTACACGATCGCGGACGTGCCCGGCCTCATCGAAGGGGCGAGCGAGGGTCGGGGGCTCGGCCTCGACTTCCTGAAGCACATCGAACGCTGCAGCGTGATCGTGCACGTGCTGGACTGCGCCACCGTCGACCCCGGCCGGGATCCGCTCACCGACCTCGACGTCATCCGCGCGGAGCTCGGGGCGTACCCCGTGCCCATCGGGCAGACCCCGCTGCTCGACCGGCC
>DASYJR010000044.1:0-7622 GCA_035996305.1 Amnibacterium sp.
CGTAGTCGACCACGAAGCCGTGGCTGACCTTCTCGGTCGGCGCGACGAGGAGACCCGTGTAGAAGGTCTGGTTCGAGAACAGCCAGATCGAGATCACGATGCCGGAGACCAGCGCGATGAAGCCCGGCCAGTTCGTGTACCGCGCGTCGTCGGCGAGGAACGCGGCGATGCGGGTGCGGCGGCGCACGTACCGGTCGGCGAGCACCACCCCGAGCCAGGGGGCGATCCAGTAGGCGATGACGAGGAGGAAGTTCTCGTACGTGCCCTTCGGGTCGCCGCTCGCCGCGAGGGCGATGAAGTAGCCGATCACCCCGAAGCCGACCGCGACGATCGCGCGGCGCAGCGTGAACGGGATGCGGACGCCGGCGGCGAGGAAGCTCATCGCGCCCGAGTAGATGTTCAGCGCGTTCGCTGCGATGGCACCGACGCAGATCGCGAGGAGCGTCAGCTTCCCGATGACCAGGGGCATCACGGCCGTCGAGGCGAAGAGCTCGGTGGGGTTGCCGTTGCCGAAGTTCACGACGGTCGCCGCGGCGGCGCCCGCCGCCATCAGCACCGTGCAGGAGACGAAGTCACCGAGGAACGCCGCGACGCCCGTCTTCACCGGCGAGGTCCGGGGCGCGAGGTACCGCGTGTAGTCGGTGGCGTACGGGTTCCAGCCGGCGGCGTAGCCGAAGGCGGCGGCGGCGGCGACGGTGAAGCCGCCGAACCCGGCGTTCATCCCTCCGGGGCCGCCGTTCGCGCCGCCGCCGAGGTGCCCGGAGGCGAGGGCGTAGATCGTCGCGAGCAGGAAGATCACGCCGAGCCCGATCGACGCGTAGCGCTCGAAGCCCTGCACGAGGTCGTGCCCGATGAACGCGACCGCCACCTGCACGACCACGATGAGCAGCAGGCTCAGCCAGATCGGGATGCTCGTGAGGCTGGTCAGCGCGAAGGCGCCGCTCACCGAGTTGGTGGCGAACCAGCCGAGGCCCGCCATCACCGTGTTCAGCGCCGCCGGGAGGATGTTGCCCCGGGTGCCGAAGGCGGTGCGGCCGAGCACCATCTGGGCGACGCCGTCGCGGGGACCCCAGCTCGAGAGGATCCCCTGGGTGACGCTGCCGAGGAAGTTGCCGATCACGAGGGCGCCCATCGCCTGCCAGAACCCGAGGCCGAAGAACGCGACCGCGATGATGCCGACGTAGACCGTCGCGAACTCGAGGTTCGGGGCGGTCCAGGTCGCGAGCAGCTGCCACGGGGAGCCGTGGCGGCGGTCGAGCGGGATCGCCTCGATCCCTCCCGGCTCGACGATGGATCTCTTCTCGGCGGGCGGTGAGCTCAGCGTCGTCACGCGGAAAGCCTACGAGGACGCGCCCACGCCGCACCCCGTCGTGATCGAACCGCGAGGGGCCGGTAACAGGACCGAAACGTCCGCCCGCCGGATCAGTGCAGGGCGGGCGGGGTGCGGATGCCGAACTCGTGCCGGAGCACGCTCCGCGCCGCCAGGTAGCCGGGCTGGCCGTGCACGCCGGGTCCGGGCGCCGCTGCCGAGGAGCAGAGGTACACGCCCTTCGCGATCCGCCACGGATCCGCGGACGGGAGCGGCCGCGCCACGAGCTGCAGCACGTCGACGGCCCCCGCGGCGATGTCCCCGCCGCCGTAGTTCGGGTCGTAGCGCTCCATGTCGGTCGCGCTGTTCGCGTTGGAGGCGAGCACGAGGTCGCGGAACCCCGGCGCGTAGTGCTCGATCCGTGCGGTGACCAGCTCGGTGGGGTCGATCCCGGATCCGTTCGGCAGATGCGTGTACGCCCACAGCACGTGCTTGCCGGCCGGCGCGCGGGTGGGGTCGAGCACCGTCGGCTGCGAGACGAGCACGTAGGGGCGGTCCGGGATGCGGCCGCGGGCGACGGCGCGCTCCGCCGCGGCGATCTCCGCGCGGCTGCCGCCGAGGTGCAGGGTCACCGCCCGTCGCGACTCCGCGCTCGTCCACGGCACGGGCCCGTCGAGCGCGTAGTCGACCTTGCCGACGCCGTCCCCGAAGCGGAAGCGGGCGAGCACCGCGCGCAGCGGCGCCGGCACGCGCTCCCCCGCGATGGCGAGCAGCGCGGGCACGCTCGTGTCGAACAGCACGGCGGTCGCCGACGGCAGGTCGGCCGGTCCGCGCACGTCGCGGCCCGTCTCGATCCGCCCGCCGTGCGCGGCGAGATCGGCGGCCAGCGCGTCGACGATCGCCTGGCTGCCGCCGACGGGGATGGGCCAGCCCCCCGCGTGCCCGGCGACGGCGAGGGCGAGGCCTGCCGCTGCGGGTCCGATCGCCGGCATCGGGCGGATGGTGTGCGCCATGACCCCGGTGAGCAGCGCGGGCGCATCGAGATCCCGCCACCGCCGGTTCCAGCCGGGCAGCCCCTGCTCGAGGGCGGCGAGGCCGAACCGCAGCGCCGTCACGGGATCCGCCGGGAGGCGCAGGACGGGGCCGCCGGTGAACCGGGCGACCTGCTCGGCCCGCTCGACGAGCGGGCCGAGCAGCCGCGTCCACGCGGGACCGTCGGCCCCGAGGCCCGCCGCGGTGCGCCGCAGATCCCGCCAGGCGAGGGCCGCCCGCCCGTCCTCGAGCGGATGCGCGTACGAGAGCTCCGGGGTGAGGAACCGGACGCGGTCGGCGAGCCGGAACCGCCGGAAGAACGGCGACGCGACGGCCATCGGATGCACCGCCGAGCCGAGGTCGTGGCGGAATCCCGGCAGCGTGACCTCCGCCGTGCGGGCGCCGCCGCCGATCGTGCTCCCGCGCTCCAGCACCGTGACGTCGAGACCCGCCCTGGCGAGCACCACGGCCGCGGCGAGGCCGTTCGGCCCCGCGCCGACGACGATCGCGTCGGTCCCCGTCACGGCCGGGCGCCGGAGCCGGGTCGCCGGGGCATCCTCCGATCCTCCCGGGCGCGGGCCCGCCGCACAACCCGGGTGGCCCTGGATTGCCCGGGCACCGGACGACCGGCAGGATGACGCCCATGGCCGAGATCGTCACCGAGCACGACGACGTGCACTCCCGCTACCTGGCTTCGCTCGACGGCGAGGTGATCGGTGAGGCGGTCTACCGCGACACGGGCGATGGGCGGATCTTCACCCACAGCGAGATCAACCCCGCCTACGAGCACCAGGGCTTCGGCACGCAGATGGTGCGCGCTGCGCTCGACGACACGCGCGCCGCGGGCCTGAAGCCGATCGGGCAGTGCTCGATGGTGCGCAACTTCCTCGCCGAGCACCCGGACTACGGCCGCCGCTGACGCGCGGCCCGGACGGCACCCCGCCGTAGACTGGACGGGCCGCCGGATGCGGCGTTCGACATCATGCAGCCGTTGACCGAAGCCCAGATCCGCGAGTCGTTCGTGAACGTGTCGAAGGGCGACGCGGCGCGGGTGCCGATGCCCGGCCTGCACGAGGTCGTCTGGGACGAGCGCGAGTACCTCGGCTGGCACGACGCCCGTGCGCCGCAGCGCGCCTATCTCACGGTGTGGAAGGGCGACCGGCCGGTCTCGATGCTGCTCCGCAGCGCCGACCGGCGCATCCGCAGCGGCATCAGCGCCATGTGCTCGCTCTGCCACATGCCGCAGCCGGGCGGCCAGGTGGCGCTCTTCGCGGCTCCACGCTCGGGCGACGCGGGCCGCAACGGCGACACGGTCGGCACGTACATCTGCGCGGATCTCGGCTGCTCGGCGATCATCCGCATCGCGCCCCCGGCGGCGCCCATGCAGATCCCGCCGGAGGAGATCGTGCAGCGGCGCATCGAGGGCCTGGAGAAGCGCCTGGAGGCGTTCACCGGCAGCGTGCTCGGCGCCGCCTGACGGTCAGAAGCCGACCCCGCCGCCCGAGAATCCGGGCGTGCCGGCGATCGCCGCGATCCGGTAGATCGCCGCTTGCCGGTCCTCGTCCACCTCGGACCCGGACTCCGCGATCGCGTCGAGCTGGTCGCGCAGGTACCGGAAGAGCGCCGTCGCCACCCGCAGCCGGTCGGCGTCGTCGTCGTGATGCTCGCGGTCGGGCTGCTGCAGCGTCATCGCCACCACCGCGGCGGTCGCCCTGGCCCGCACGAGCGCCTTCGCCTCGGTGACCCGGTTGACGTCGCGGTGCGGCGGCGAGCCCGGCTGCACATGCCAGGCGCGCGGCAGCAGCTCGTCGAACCCACGGATCACGAGGCGGACGCCCTCGAGGTCCTCCTGGAACCGGCCGGGCCCCGCGCCGCCGGCGAAGAGCCGGGAATCGCCGGCGAGGATCCGCTCGAGCTCGGCCTCACGCCCGTGGAGCACCGCGAGATGCTCCGCCATCACCGTTCTCAGGACCGCCTTGCGCATACCGCCGCCTCCTCGGTCCAGGTGTACTCCGGACGGGCTGGTCGGCGCCACGGGCCTCCCCGTTCCGGCCGTAGGCATCCGTGCCGGGTGGAGGGCGGATGCCCGCGTGTCGCCCTCCGGGCGGGACATCCCATTCCTCCCGGGACGCGGTCGGTCAGGCGGGAGGACGGAGGAAGCCCTCCACGAGCAGCTCACGCACGGCCGGGAGCACCGCGGCGAGGGTGGCGTCGCCGTCGAGCTGCAGGATGCGGGCGACCGCGCGGACGAGGTCGAGCACGGGCAGCTCGCCGTCGCAGGCGCCGACGACCGCGGCGAGCACGGTGTCGACCCGCCGCACGCGCGCGAAGCCGCTGCCCTGCCGCAGCTCGAGCACGGTCGGGTCCGCCTCCCCCGGCCAGTGGTGGCGATGCTCGGTGACGTCGGGGGCGACCGTGAGCCGTGCGGCGGCGAGCGAGGCGTCGGACCGTGCCGCCTGCCAGTCGTGCGCGGCGAGACCCGCGGCCAGCGCGCGGGCAAGGCCGCCGCCGAGCGGCGTGTCGACGTGCTCGAACCGGCGGAGGGGCGCGGTGCCGGGCGCCGGCGCGCGCAGCAGGACATAGCCGGCGCCGACTCCCGTGACCCCGCGCTCGGCGAAGTCGTCGAGCCATGCCCGCACGAGGGTCCGCCAGCGCGGCGAGCCCGGCTGCGCTCCCCCGTCACGGACCCAGGTCTCCGCATACTCGGCGGGGTCGAGCAGGTCGCGTTCGACCACCCACGCGTCGAGCGGGCCGGCCCAGTCGAGCATCCGCTCGCGGGCGGCGGCCGGATCGTCGTTCCGCACCTCCCAGTTGCCGAGGAGCTGCGCGAGGCCGCCCGGCGTGAGATGGTCCCGGGCGCCGCGGACGACCGCCGCGACCAGCCCGTCCCCGACCAGCCCACCGTCCCGGTAGGTGTAGGCCGGCACGCCGGTCGCACCCCGCGGGGTGATGACGAACGGCGGGTTCGAGACGATGCGGTCGAACCGCTCGCCCGCCACCGGCGCGTACAGGTCCCCCTCGCGGAGGTCGACCTCGACGCCGTTCAGCGCGGCGTTCAGTGCGGCGAAGCGGAGGGCGCGCCCGGAGACGTCCGAACCGACCACCCGCGCGGCCGTGCGCGCCGCCTGGAGGGCCTGGATGCCGCTGCCGGTCCCGAGGTCGAGCACGCTGCCGCCGTCGGTCGGCACGGTGATCCCCGCCAGGGTCGAGGAGGCCGAGCCCGCGCCGAGCACGTGCTCCGCGGGCAGCTCGCCACCGAGCGCGAGCTCGCCGAGGTCGGAGACGATCCACCACGAGGCGACGCCGTGCTCGTCCGCGATCGCCGACGGCCGGAGGTCGACAGCGGCGCGCACCTCGCCGTCCCGCACCGCGACGAGCCCCAGCTCCACGGCGCCGTCGAGCCCGAGCCGAGGAAGGGCGACCGGCGCCGATCCGGCCGGGATCGTGCCGCCGAGGACGAACAGCCGGCCGAGCAGCCGCACCGCCGTGACGGGGCGCCGGTCGAGCTCGGCGAGGGCGGGCACCGGATCATCGCGGCCGAGCGCGGCGGCGCCGACCGAGCCCCATGCCGCTTCGAGCCCCTCCACCGTGAACCCGGCGGACCGCAGATCGTCCCGCAGTGCAGCGAGCAGCTGGGGGTCCGGCCGGGTCTGCACGGTCCCATCCTCGCCGCCCGCGGTGGCGAACGGCGCAGGGACGGCGGTGGAGAGGATCGGCGGGATGCGCGGCGCACGGTCTCACGGCGCGCCACGCATCCCGCGGCGCCGCGACGGTGGGTCCCGGTCGCGGTCGAGGACGCTGCGGATGAAGAGTGAAGAGAGAAGCTGTCTCCGCTGCGTCTGGAAGGACACTATCCGGGGCGCGAAAGGCTCGGGATCCATGTCGTGCACCCCGTTCCGGGGGGTTTCGATAACGATTCGATCCGGTCCTCGGAGGGCTCCCGGGAAGGGCTTCCACGGGTGCCCCCAGAAGCCCGGGGGCCGGCCGCCGGATGGCCCGGACCACGGCGTGTCGCGTCCCGTCAGTCGCCCTGCTGCAGCACGGACATGATGTTGCCGGCCGGGTCGGTGAACCAGGCGATGTCGGGTCCGCGGTGCACCGCCCGGCCCCGCGCGATCCCCCGCTCGTCCTGGTGCATGCCCTCGTAGACCGTCATCGTCACGCCGGCCGTGGTCAGCTCGTCCACGGCCGCGTCGATGTCGCGCACGGCGAAGTTCAGCACCGTGAAGGTGGCCGGCCGGTGGTCCGCCTTCGGGTAGACCCAGAGGTGCGTGTCGCCGGGCAGCTCCACGTCGAGGCCGCCCATCCCCTCGTGGATGCGGAGCCCGAGCGTCTCCCCGTAGAACCGCCGCGCGGCGTCGAGATCGTCGACGGAGATCCCGCCGAAGGTCGTGGCCTGGTCCAACATGGTGCACTCCGTCCGCGACGGAACGACTCCGTCCGCGGCGCGACCCTAGACCCGCGGTCCGACCGGCGGAAGGGCCGTCGACCCGTCGGTACCGGCGCCGCGTCCCGGCCGCTCGCGGCGGCGACGTCCGTCCACGTTCGGCGTCCTCGCAGCCTCGCGGCCGTTCCGGAAGGTCCACCGAAGGAGCCCTGGGAGTCCCGTGCGGCCCCGTTCCGGCGAGCGGATCGGCTGTGGCACGGTCGGACCGGGGAACGGGGAGGAGCACGAGCGATGACGACGCCGAAGGAGCAGCAGGACCCGCCGGGGACCACGGCAGCGATGCACCGCACGCCCGACCACGGCGAGGAGTCGTACCGGGGCAGCGGCCGGCTCGCCGGCAAGGCCGCGGTGATCACCGGCGGCGACAGCGGAATCGGGCGTGCGGTGGCCATCGCCTTCGCGCGTGAGGGCGCGGACGTGCTGATCAGCTATCTCGACGAGCACGACGACGCGAAGGACACGGCCGACTGGGTGGGGAGGGCGGGCCGCAAGGCCGTGCTCGTGAGCGGGGACCTCGCGGACCCCGCGCAGTGCCGGGCCGTCATCGCCAAGGCGGTGGAGGAGTTCGGTCGCATCGACGTGCTCGTGAACAACGCGGCCTTCCAGGCCACGCACGAGCGCCTCGAGGACGTGCCGGACGAGGAGTGGGACCGCACGCTCGCCATCAACCTCTCCGCGTACTTCCACCTCGTGAAGGCGGCGCTGCCGCACATGGGCGAGGGCGGGTCGATCATCGGCACCACGTCCGTGAACTCGGACACGCCGAAGCCGAACCTCGCCCCGTACGACGTCACGAAGGCGGGGGTCGCGAACTTCTCGGCCGCCCTCGCGCAG
>DASYJR010000045.1:0-3210 GCA_035996305.1 Amnibacterium sp.
GACTGCATGCCGAAGGAGACGCGGGTGAACCCGGACCGGGCGAGCGCCAGCAGGTCGTCCGCGTCGACCGAGTCGGGGTTCGCCTCGGTCGTCACCTCGGCGCCGTCCGCGAGCCCGACAGAGCTCCTGACGGCGTCGAGCATGGCGGCGAGGTCGGCGACCGGCAGCATCGTCGGGGTGCCGCCGCCGAAGAACACGGTCGAGGCGGGTCGCGGCGGCAGCCCGGCGGCCTCGAGCACGCCGGCGGCGAAGCGCACCTCGGCGACGGCCTGGCCGGCGAAGTCCGTGCGCTTCGCGCCGCGCAGCTCGTCGCCCGTGTAGGTGTTGAAGTCGCAGTAGCCGCAGCGCACCCGGCAGAACGGCACGTGCAGGTAGACGCCGAACCGCCGGTCCAAGGCGCCGACGGCGGCCGAGGCGGGCAGTAGCCCGTCGTCGGGAGCGGGGTCGGCGATCGGCAGAGCGGACGGCATGGCCCTCAATCCTGACGTGGATTTCACGATCGCGTGCGCGGCCTGCGAGCCTCGATCCGTGAACGCGCTCTTGTGGGACGTCGATGGGACGCTGCTGCTCAACTCGCCCGTCGCGGGACGGCTGTACGACCGCGCGGTCGCCGAGGTCACGGGGGTGGAGCCGGCGGGCCGGCGCCCGAACGAGCACGGCAAGACGGATGCGCAGATCATCACCGAGCGGCTCGAGGACCTCGGTCTGGGCGCGGACCTGCTGCCCGCGGTCCGCGAGCGCCTCGACGTGCTGTCCGCGAGCGCCTACACCGGTGAGGCCGCCCGTCGGGCGGCGCCCGGGACGGCGGAGGCGGTCGCGGCCGTCGCCGCCGCCGGCTGGCGCAACGGCCTGCTCACCGGCAACTCGCCCGCCCGCATCCGGGCGAAGTTCGCGAGTGCCGGCCTCGACCCGGACCTGTTCGACGAGGGGCTCTGGTTCACCGGGGAGTCGACGACGGTGCGCGCCGACCTCGCCCGCCGTGCACGCGCCGCGGTGGCGGACGGGACGCTGGTGATCCTCGGTGACACCCCCAGCGACGGGGCGGCGGCCGCTGCGGCCGGCATCCCCTTCATCGCCGTGGCGACGGGCGCGTTCGACGAGGTGTCGCTCCGGGCGACGGGGGCGGCGCTCGTGATCCCCGACCTCGTCACCGGCCTGCCCGATCTGCTGACCGCGCTCGACGCGGCCGGTCAGCCGATCAGGGCCGCCAGGTAGCGGCGCGTGTACCGCCGCTGCACCACCCGGCCGGCGGACGGCGCGAGCGAGTAGGGGAAGGCCGGCCGCGACAGCGCCCGCACCTCGAACAGGCAGCGCTCGCCGTCGCGGCGCACGACGAACGCCTCCTCGCCGCGCTCCGGATGGCCGCGCAGCGTGCCGTAGGCGAAGCCGATCGCATCGGGCTCGTCGAGCACCACCGACACCCGCGCGGGCGTCGCGATCCGCAGCGCGAGGGCCCCGACCGCGAGCACCGGGATCTCGACCCGGACCTCCTGCCCGAGCGTCACGGGCCCGGCATCGCGCCCGTCCGCCCCGACGACGACGATCCCGGACCGTCGCTGCACCGCCCAGCTCAGCACCGCGGCCCCGAGCTCGGCGAAGCGGTCGGCGGATCCGACGACGCTGCGCGCGGACAGCGCCGCGTAGCCCCGCGGGCGCTCTGCGGTGAGCACGGTGCCGGGCGGGAAGCCGGCTGAGGAGCGCACGCGGCTCAGGCGACGTTCGACGGGTGCAGCGCCTTCACCAGGCGCTCGTCGAACCGCTTCTGCCGGGTCTCGACGGCGCGGGCGCCGAGCCCCCAGCCGCGCCCCGCGCCCTGGCGGATCGACCGCACGGTGAACCAGACCCCGTCGTCCTCCTCGTGCTCGAGCAGCAGCAGGCGCTCCTCGCACGACGCGTGGCCGGGACGTGAGCCGTAGATGTAGCCGGTGCGTCCCGCCTCGTCCACCACGGTGATCACCTTCACCGGCCCGCACCCCTCGTCGGGCCGGGGCGCGGTGATGGTCGCGGTCATCCCCGGCGTGATCCAGGGCGTGCCGTCCTCGAGGAACAGCGGGCCCGTTCCCCGGGGTGAGACGGCCTTCGGCTCGGCGCGGATGTCCTCGACATCGAAACCGGCGGCGCGCAACGCGCCCCACGTCATCAGCGCCCGACCAGCGAGGTCGAAGCGGCGCGCACCGCTGCCGACGCGATGCCGCGCCTCCACCACCGTGAAGCCCGCCGGCGGGAACGCCACGACCTCCGGGCTCGCCGTCGCGCCGATCGCGGTGTAGTTGAGCCCGGTGTCCGGCGCGTGGACGGCGGTCCGCCGACGCGGCCCGGTCATCGCTTCGCCGTCTCCGTGTCCCCGGACAGCGCAGCGATGAAGGCCTCCTGCGGCACCTCGACCCGGCCGACCATCTTCATCCGCTTCTTGCCCTCCTTCTGCTTCTCCAGCAGCTTGCGCTTGCGGGTGATGTCACCGCCGTAGCACTTGGCCAGCACGTCCTTGCGGATGGCACGAATGGTCTCGCGCGCGATCACCCGGGCGCCGATCGCCGCCTGGATGGGCACCTCGAACTGCTGACGCGGGATCAGCTCGCGCAACTTGCCGGCGAGCATCACACCGTAGCCGTAGGCCGCGTCTCGGTGCACGATCGCGCTGAACGCGTCGACCGTCTCGCCCTGGAGCAGGATGTCGACCTTGACCAGATCGGCCGCCTGCTCACCGGTGGGCTCGTAGTCCAGCGAGGCGTAGCCCTTGGTCTTGGACTTCAGCTGGTCGAAGAAGTCGAAGACGATCTCCCCCATCGGTAGCGTGTAGCGCATCTCGACCCGGTCCGCGGAGAGGTAGTCCATCCCCTCGAGCTGTCCGCGCTTGGACTGGCAGAGCTCCATGATCACGCCGATGTAGTCGCTCGGGCTGAGGATCGTCGCCTTCACGACCGGCTCCCGGACCTCGGCGATCTTGCCGGCGTTGGGGTACTCGCTGGGGTTGGTGACCTCCTGCTCCGACCCGTCCTCCATCACGATCTTGTAGACGACGTTGGGGGCGGTCGAGATCAGGTCGAGGCCGAACTCGCGCTCGAGCCGCTCGCGGACGATCTCCAGATGCAGCAGCCCGAGAAAGCCGCAGCGGAACCCGAAGCCGAGCGCCTGCGAGGTCTCGGGCTCGTAGAAGAGCGCGGCGTCGTTGAGCTTCAGCCGCTCGAGCGCGTCCCCCAGCTCCGGATA
>DASYJR010000046.1:0-4556 GCA_035996305.1 Amnibacterium sp.
CGTCGACCAGGACGGGCCAGCCGCATGGCGCAGCTTCTCGGAGCGGCTCTCCTGCCCGAACAACCACCCGATCCAGCTCGCCGAGATCGAGCCGCGCACCTTCTCCTTCAACGCCCCGTTCGGCGCCTGCCCCGAGTGCTCCGGCCTCGGCACGCGCATGGCGGTCGACGCCGACCTGCTGCTCGGCGACCAGAGCCTCTCGATCCGTGACGGCGTCATCGTGCCGTGGACCAACCAGGGCAAGCAGCTCTTCAACTACTACGAGCGGATGCTGAACGGGCTGGCCCGCGACCTCGGCTTCTCGCTCGACAGCCCGTGGGAGGCGCTCCCGCAGGACGTGAAGGACGCCGTGCTGCACGGCAACAACTTCGAGGTCCGGGTGCGCTGGAAGAACCGGTACGGCCGCGAGATGTCGTACAGCCAGGGCTTCGAGGGTGTGATCCCGTACCTCGAGCGCAACTGGCTGCAGGCGGAGACGGACGTGCAGCGCGCCCGCTGGGCCGAGTACCTCCGCGAGGTGCCGTGCGCGGTCTGCGGCGGCAAGCGGCTGAAGCCCGAGGTGCTCGCCGTGCTCGTCGACGGGCACAGCATCGCCGACGTCGGGGACCTCAGCATCGCCGACGCCCAGCGCTTCATGCAGACCGTCCAGCTGTCCGAGCGTGACGCGAAGGTGGCCGCGCAGGTGCTCCGCGAGATCCGGGCGCGTCTGGAGTTCCTGACCGAGGTCGGCCTCACCTACCTGTCGCTGTCCCGGTCGGCCGGCACGCTGTCCGGCGGCGAGGCGCAGCGGATCCGGTTGGCCACGCAGATCGGCTCGGGCCTCACCGGCGTGCTGTACGTGCTCGACGAGCCGAGCATCGGTCTGCACCAGCGGGACAACCGGCGGCTCATCGACACGCTGGTGAAGCTGCGGGACCTCGGCAACACGCTGATCGTGGTCGAGCACGACGAGGACACGATCCGCACCGCGGACTGGATCGTCGACATCGGTCCCGGCGCCGGTGTCAACGGCGGCCGTGTCGTGCACTCCGGCGGCTACGACTCGCTGCTGTCCGAGCCGGAGTCCATCACCGGCGACTACCTCGCGGGCCGCAGGGTCATCGAGCTGCCCGCCGAGCGCCGGCCGATCGACCGCACGCGGCGCATCGAGGTCGTCGGGGCCGCGGCGAACAACCTGAAGAACGTGACCACGTCGTTCCCGCTCGGCGTGTTCACCGCGGTCACGGGCGTCTCCGGGTCGGGCAAGAGCTCCCTCGTGAACGACATCCTCTACCGCGTGCTGGCCAACCGGCTGAACGGGGCGCGCAAGGTGCCAGGGCGGCACCGCCGGGTCAGCGGGCTCGACCAGCTCGACAAGGTCGTGCACGTCGACCAGGCGCCCATCGGCCGCACGCCGCGGTCGAACCCCGCCACCTACACGGGCGTCTTCGACCGCATCCGCACGCTCTTCTCCGAGACGGTGGAGGCGAAGGCCCGCGGCTACCTGCCGGGCCGCTTCAGCTTCAACGTCAAGGGCGGTCGCTGCGAGCACTGCCAGGGCGACGGCACGATCAAGATCGAGATGAACTTCCTGCCCGACGTGTACGTCGTGTGCGAGGTCTGCCACGGCGCCCGGTACAACCGCGACACCCTCGCGGTGCACTACAAGGGCAAGAACATCGCCGAGGTGCTGGACATGCCGATCGCCGAGGCGGCGGAGTTCTTCGAGCCGATCTCCGCGATCCACCGGTTCCTGAAGACCCTCGTCGACGTCGGGCTCGGGTACGTGCGGCTCGGCCAGAGCGCCACCACCCTGTCGGGCGGCGAGGCGCAGCGCGTGAAGCTCGCCACCGAGCTGCAGCGCCGGTCGAACGGCCGCACGGTGTACGTGCTCGACGAGCCGACCACTGGCCTGCACTTCGAGGACGTGAACAAGCTGCTCCAGGTGCTGAACAGCCTGGTCGACAAGGGCAACACGGTCATCGTGATCGAGCACAACCTCGACGTGATCAAGTCCGCCGACTGGGTCGTCGACATGGGCCCGGAGGGCGGTGCCGGCGGCGGCACGGTGCTCGCCGAGGGCACGCCGGAGGACATCGCCGAGACGCAGGGCAGCCACACCGGACGGTTCCTGGCGGAGGTGCTCCGCCAGCCGGCGCTCGCCGCGAGCGCGTGAGGTGCAGGGTAGGCCGATGAGCGACACCGTTCCCTGGCGGCCGAAGGCCGGGGAGATCCCCGTCTCCCCGGGCGTGTACCGCTTCCGTGACGCCAAGGGCCGCGTGCTCTACGTCGGCAAGGCGAAGAGCCTGCGCGCGCGCCTGAGCAACTACTTCCAGCCGCTCCGCTCCCTGCACGAGCGCACCCGCCGCATGGTCACGACGGCCGCCGGCGTCGAATGGACGGTCGTCGGCAGCGAGTTCGAGGCGCTGCAGCTCGAGTACAGCTGGATCAAGGAGTTCGCGCCGCCGTTCAACGTGCAGTTCCGGGACGACAAGTCGTACCCGTACCTCGCGATCACCCTCGGCGACGAGGTGCCGCGCGTGCTCATCACCCGCAACCGCAGACTGAAGGGCGCGAAGTACTTCGGGCCGTACACGAAGGTGTGGGCGATCCGGGAGACGCTCGACCTGATGCTGAAGGTGTTCCCGATGCGCAGCTGCTCGGACGCCACGTACCGCCGGGCGCAGCTGACCGGGCGGCCGTGCCTCCTCGGTGACATCGGCAAGTGCGCGGCGCCGTGCGTCGGGCGCATCCCGCTGCAGGCGCACCGGGATCTCGCGTCCGACCTCGCGTCCTTCATGGCGGGCGGCGACCAGCGGTTCAGGGGCGACCTGACGAGGCGGATGCGGGAGGCCGCGGAGGCGCAGAACTACGAGGCCGCGGCGAAGTACCGCGACGCGCTCGGCGCCATGGAGGCCGCCCTGGCGAAGACCGCGGTCGTGCTCGGCGAGGACGTCGACGCGGACGTGTTCGGCATCGCGGACGACGAGCTGGCCGCCAGCGTGCAGCAGTTCATCGTCCGTGGCGGCCGCATCCGCGGCACGCGCACCTGGACCGTGGACAAGGAGATCGACGTCAGCCGCGGGGAACTCGTCGAGACCGTGCTGCTCGGCGCCTACGAGGACGACGCCTACCCGCCGCGGGAGGTGCTCGTGCCCGAGCTGCCGGAGGACGCGGACGGGCTCGAGACGTGGCTCAGCCGGCGACGCGCGGAGGGTCGCGAAGCCGACGGGCTGCGCGGAACCGGCCGCACCCGGCTCCGCGTCGCCGAACGCGGCGAGAAGGCGGCCCTCGCCGAGACCGCCGCGCGCAACGCGGCGCAGGCGCTGATGCTCTACAAGACCCGGCGCACCGCGGACTTCACCGCCAGGTCGCAGGCGCTGAACCACCTGCAGGACGCCCTCGGCCTCGACGAGGCGCCGCTGCGCATCGAGGGCTTCGACGTCTCGCACCTCGCGGGCACGAACATCGTGGCGTCGATGGTCGTGTTCGAGGACGGCGTGCCGCGGAAGGACCAGTACCGGAGATTCAACGTCGCCTCGTCGACCGACGACACCGACTCGATGTACCAGGTGCTGCGGCGCCGGCTCGCGCACCTCGCCGACGAGGAGGCCGCGCCCACCGTGCAGGGGGAGCGGTTCGCCTACCGGCCGAACCTGCTCGTCGTCGACGGCGGCCAGCCGCAGGTCGCGGCGGCGGCCCGCGCCCTCGCGGACGCCGGCGTGACCGGACTCGCGGTCGTCGGGCTGGCGAAGCGGCTCGAGGAGATCTGGCTGCCCGACATCGACTTCCCGGTCATCCTGCCCCGCAACAGCGACGCCCTGTTCCTGCTGCAGCGGCTCCGCGACGAGGCGCACCGATTCGCGATCACCCACCAGCGCAGCAGGCGCAAGCGCGACATCGCGTCGCAGCTGGCGGAGATCCCCGGTCTCGGTGAGGCGCGGGTGCGGGTGCTCCTACGGCATTTCGGCTCCGTGGCGAAGCTGCGCACGGCGAGCGTCGACGACGTCGCCCTGGTGCCGGGCTTCGGCCCCGTGCTGGCCGCGGCGGTCGTCGAACGGCTCGCCGCGACGGCACGGCCGGTGGAGGGCGAGCCGGACGAGCCGGACGAGCCGGACGAGCCGGACGGGCCGGACGGGCCGGACGGGCCGGACGAGCCGACCGCGATCGTCCCGCCGACCGCCGAACCGGCGGAACTCGCACCCGTCGGCGGAGCGGAGCCCGCCGACCGGTAGGATCGCCTACCGACCTCCCCCTCTCCTCAGGAGCCCAGCTGCATGACGGACGGCATCACGTCCGAGGCCGGCACCACCGTGTCCGCCTCGCCCGCGAACCAGTCCGTGCTGGTGGTCACGGGGATGTCCGGCGCGGGCCGGTCCACGGTCGGCAACGCCCTCGAGGACCTCGGCTGGTACGTCGTCGACAACCTGCCGCCGCAGCTGATCGAGAGCCTGCTGGAGCTCACCACGACGGCCGGCCGCGAGGTCCCGCGGCTCGCCGTCGCGGTCGACGTCCGGGGGCGCTCGTTCTTCGCGGCCCTGCGCACGGCGCTCGCCGATCTCGACGACCGGGGCATC
>DASYJR010000047.1:0-10559 GCA_035996305.1 Amnibacterium sp.
GCCGTAGACCTTTCGGAGGTTGCGCGCCCGGACGGCAGCCGTGTCGTCACTCATACCGATGCAGCTCCTCTTCGCCGGGACTCGAACGGTGGCCCGGTCGACCCGAAGGCTAGGAATCCGGCACGGAGAATCGGGCAAGAAACACCCCTGCCGGCCGACGACACGCTCATCGGTCGACGACGGATCAGGGCCGGCGCCGAGGACTCCGGGACACGACGACCGCCACCCGCCCGCCGGCGCATCTCTCCGCGGCTCCCTCTCCCGGGCGCGCGTCGACGGGGGCCTCGGACCCGGCACGACCGTGACGAGCGGGCTGTTCCTCGCCGCGATCCTCGCCCTGGTCGGCCAGCTCGCCGTCAGCGGCCGCGACCGGTCCACCGCCGGCGATCGGTACGGCTCGATCGGCTTGGACCGAGCGCCCGACCGGGCGCACCGCATCGTCCGGTGCACGAGCCGTGTGCTCGCGCTCCGGACCCCGCCGCGTGGCGTTCGCCGCTCCGGCGTCACCGCCGAACGGCTCAGGTCAGGGACGCCGCGTCCCGGGCTTCGCCTGCGGTCCCGTCGACAGCCGTCCCGGCCGGCGTCGCCTCCTCGGTCGTGGGAACGAGCAGCTCGAACCGGGTGCGCGGCGCGGTCTCCGCGAGAAGGAGACGGCCGCCGAAGTCCTGGGCGGTGCGCCGGGCGAGCCCGAGCCCGAGCCCCGACCCCCCGTCGCCCGATGCGCCGTCGGGGAACGGGTCGTCGGGACCCCGGTACGGACCACCGTCGATGACCTCGACGGCGACGACGCCGTCCTGCAGCCGCGCGACGACCTCGACGCGGCCGGTCCCGTGCCGCAGGGCGTTCTCGAGCAGCACGTCGAGGGTCGTGGCGATCGCGATGGGCGGTGCCGCCACGATCCGCCTGTCGCCGTCCACCGAGAGCGCGAGGTCACGGCGCACCCGCTCGAACAGCGTCCGCCAGTGCGCGACCCGCTCCTCGAGGACGGGCACCGGGTCGCAGCTGCCGTGGGCCGAGCCGGGCGTCCGAGCGAGCGCGATCAAGCCGTCGATCGTCGCGTCCAGCCGGTCGACCTGCGCCAACGCCCCGGCGAGCACGGTCGCCTGATCGGCTCCGGGGTCGGCGAGCGCCAGCTCCAGCCCCACGCGGAGTCCCGCGAGCGGCGTGCGGAGCTGATGGGACGCGTTCGAGGCGATCCGCTGCTCCCGGCCGACCAGGTCGGCGATGCGCGCTCCGGCGTCGACCAGCGCGGCGTGCGCCGCATCGACCTCCTCGATCCCGCTGGATCGGGCAGGAACGAGCAGTCGCCCCTCCCCCATCTCCCGGGCGGTCCCGGCGAGGCGCTCGACCGGGTCTGCCAGCTGCGCGGCGGCGCGGCGCGCGAGCAGGGCGCTGCCGGCGACGATGACCGCCGCGATGCCGAGCAGGGCCACCCACACGCCCGCCGAAGCGGCTGCGGCCGTGTTCGTCCGGGAGGCCCGCACCACGCCGATGATCCCTTCGTTGGCGGTGACCGGTACCGCCGCGACCGTGGATCCGACCGCGTCCGTCTGCACGATCACGCCACTCAGCGCCCGGAGCGAGGCGTTCTCGAGGCGCGCCGGCCCCGCGCCGCTGACCCGGCTCCCCGACGGCGAGTAGAGCCCGACGGTCGCATCGGAGCTCGGCGGCAGCTCGACGGGATCCCCGGCGGTGAACGTCGGCCCGATCCGGAACGCGGCTTCCAGTGCCACCCGCTCGGTCTCCTGGCCCGCAGCCGCGCCGAGCAGCGCGGTCGCGCCGAGGCCGAGCGGCAGCACGAACACCGCCAAGGCGATGACGACCGCCACCATCACCGCCCGCTGAACCCGTTTTCTCATGGGTTTCCCTCCTACGGCGAACCGTCCGCTCACCGAACACGACCCGATCGCTAACCGGCCGCTCCATAGTGTCGGGCCGGCCGCCGGGCGCACGACCCGGGCGGCGGGACGGGGTGCACCGATGAAGCGGACGCGGGTGCTGCGGGCGGCCATCGCCGGGGTCGTCGCCGCGCAGGTCGTGGCGGCCCTCGCGGGCTGCTCGCCGGCGGCGCCGAGTCCGTCGAACCACCCGACGGCGGCGGCGACGGAGCAGGTGGCGCCGGGCGACATCCCCGACACCCAGGCGTACGTCACGGTGAAGGCACCGTCGGGCGGATGGTCGCTGAAGGTCCCGGAGGGCTGGGCGCAGCAGACGGTTCCGGGCGGCCTCATGTTCACCGACAAGCTGAACGCGGTCGGCGCCGTCGAGCGCTCCGCCGCCCAGGCGCCGACGGTCGCGAGCGTCCAGACCGGGGAGGTCGCCGCGCTGCGGGCGGCCCATGCCGGTGTGCAGGTCGTGTCGGTGGCCCCGTTCACCCGCTCCGGCGGGTCCGGGGTGGTCGTGCGCTACACGCTCGACTCGGCGAAGGACGCGGTGACCGGGAAGGTGCACCGCGACGCCGCCGAGGAGTACCTGTTCGCCAAGAACGGCCGCGAGGTCGCCGTCACGGTCTCGGGAGCCGTCGGGGCGGACAACGTGGACCCGTGGAAGATCATCACCGACTCGTTCCGGTGGCTCCGATGAGCGCCGCCGCCCTGGAGGTGGTGGAGCTGTACCGCTTCTTCCGCACCGGGGACGAGGAGATCCGGGCGTTGCGGGGCGTCTCGGTCCGGGTGGAACCGGGCGAGTTCGTCGCCGTCGCCGGCCCGTCGGGCTCCGGCAAGTCGACGCTGCTCGCCTGCATCGCCGGCCTGGATGAGCCCGCGGGGGGCAGCGTCCACATCGGCGGCGAGCGGATGAGCAATCGGCCCGAACCCGAGCGGGCACGGATCCGGGGCCGTTCGCTCGGCGTGCTGCTGCAGAGCGGCAACCTGCTGGGCCACCTGGATGTGACCGAGAACGTGCGGCTCGCGCAGCATCTCGCGGGCGGCCGCAGGCGCGCCCACGCCGAGGAGCTGCTCGGTCGCCTGGGGCTGGCCGGGCGCCGGCACGCGCTGCCCGATCAGCTCTCGGGCGGCGAGACCGCTCGCGCCGGCCTGGCGGTGGCGCTCGCCGCCGATCCCGTCGCCGTCGTCGCCGACGAACCGACCGGGGAGCTGGACAGCGCGGCGGAGGCGCAGGTGCTGGCGCTGCTCCGTGAACGGACCGATGAAGGCGGTGCCGTGCTGGTGGTGACCCACAGCGCGACCGTCATGGCCGAGGCCGACCGCACGGTGCGCCTGCTGGACGGAAAGGTGACCGAATGACCCCGACGCTGGTCGAGCTCGAGCACGTCTCGCTGACGTACGGTCGTGGCGACGCGGCCGTCCACGCCATCCGCGATGTGAGCGGCCGGGTCGGTGAGCGCGACTCGCTGGCGATCGTCGGACCGTCCGGGTCGGGGAAGTCCAGCCTGTTGCACCTGATCGCGGGACTGGAGAAGCCGACGTCCGGAACGGTCCGCTGGCCGGCCTGGGGCGGCACGCCGCGCATGGACCCGACCGTGGTCGGGGTGATGTTCCAGGCGCCGAGTCTCGTGCCGAGCCTGGACGTCCTGGAGAACGTCGCGCTTCCCCTCACCCTCGGAGGCGTCCCCGACGCCGACGCGTTCGGGCGCGCCACCGCGGCGTTGGAGGCCCTGCACCTGGCGTCCCTCGTCCACGCCCTTCCGGAGGACCTCTCCGGCGGTCAGGCCCAGCGGGTCAACCTGGCTCGTGTCCTCGCCGCCCGGCCCGCGCTGCTCCTCGCGGACGAGCCCACGGGGCAGCTCGACCGGCGCACCGCCGACGAGGTGCTGGACGTGATCATCGGCTCGGTCATCGAACGCGGCATCGCCATCGTCGTCAGCACCCATGACGAACGCGTCGCGGCTCGGTTCGCCGGGCGCTGGACGGTTCGCGACGGCGCGGTCACGGCCGTCGGCGAGGCGGTGTCCGCGTGACCGGCGCGTGGCTGCTGGCCCTGATCCGGCGCCGCACCGTGCAGGCGGTCGGGGTCGCGGTCGGTATCGCGCTCGCGGTCGGGCTGCTCGCCTCCGTCGGCGGCTTCATCGGCAGTGCGCAGTCGACCATGACCGCCCGGGCGGCCTCCGACGTCACGGTGGACTGGCAGGTCCAGGTCGCCGCGGGATCGGACGTCCCGGCCGTCACCTCGGTCGTCCGTGCCGCGAGCGGCGTCACCCGAGTGCTTCCGGTCGGCTACGGCGCGGTCCGGTCGCTGTCGGCGACCACCGGGTCCACGACGCAGCGCACCGGCTCCGGGGTCGTGCTCGGGCTGCCTCCGGGATACGCCGCCGAGTTCCCGGGCCAGCTGCGGCTCCTCGCCGGAACGGGCGACGGTGTGCTCGTCGCGCAGCAGACCGCGGCGAACCTCCACGTCGCGCCCGGCGACCGTGTCCTGGTCGACCTCGGCGCCGGCGTGCCGAGACCGGTCGTCATCGGCGGCGTGGTGGACCTGCCGCACGCCAACTCGCTCTTCCAGACCGTCGGCGCGCCCGTCGGCGCCCAGCCGAACGCACCGCCCGACAACGTGCTCCTCCTTCCCGCGAGCACGTTCAGAACGGTGTTCGCGGGACGCGGCGACCTGGTGACGACGCAGCTGCACGTGCGCCGGACCCACGCCCTCCCCGCCGATCCGACGAGCGCCGCGGTGGACGTCGCGCAGGCGGCGAACAACCTGACGGCGAAGCTCGCCGGGCACGGACTGATCGGCGACAACCTCGGCGCGTCCCTCGCTGCGGCCAGGGCGGACGCCAGCTACGCGCGAGTCCTCTTCCTCTTCCTCGGGCTGCCCGGCGCCGCGCTCGCGGGCCTGCTCACGATCGCCGTCGCGGGCGCCGACCGCGAGACCCGCAGGCGCGATCAGGCCCTGCTGCGACTCCGCGGCGCGTCCCGTCGCGCGGTGCTGCGCCTCGCGTTCGCCGAAGCCGCACTCCTCGCCCTCGTCGGCGGCGTCGCCGGCCTCGCCCTGGCGGGCGTCGCGAGCTGGATCGCGTTCGGGCCGAGCGCGTTCAGCGCGGACGCGGGCTGGATCGCGACCTGGTCGGGCGCCGCCTTCGCAGCGGGGATCCTGGTGGCGATCGCCGCGATCGTCGTACCGACGCTCCGTGATCTGAACGCGACGACGGTGCTCGAATCCCGTCGCCGGGTCGTGACCCCGGGCCGGGCGTGGTGGGAGCGGATGTACCTCGACCTGCTGCTGCTCGCCGGCGGCATCGTGCTCGTGGTCATCACCACGCAGGCGGGCTACAGCCTCGTCCTGGCACCGGAGGGTGTGCCGACGATCAACGTCAACTACTGGGCCTTCCTCGGCCCCGCGTTGATCTGGGTGGGGGCCGGGCTGCTGATCTGGCGCCTCGTCGAGCTCCTCCTGACCCGGCGCCGGACGGTGAGCCGCCTCGTTCGGCCCGCGGCGGGCCTCCTCGCCGGTGCGGGGGCGTCCTCCTTCCTCCGGCAGCGACGGGCCATCGCGAGGTCCAGCATGCTGATGGCGCTCGCCTTCGCCTTCGCGGTGTCGACCGCGGTGTTCGACTCGACCTACCAGCAGCAGGCCGAGGTCGATGCGCGGCTGACGAACGGCGCGGACGTCCGTGTCACCACCGCGCTCGGAGCCGAGACGGGGCCATCGCTCGGCGCGACCATCGCGAGCGTGCCCGGCGTGCGGCACGTCGAGCCCGTGCAGCATCGGTACGCATACGTCGGCGCCGACCTGCAGGACCTGTACGGCGTGAACCCGGCCACGATCGCGTCGGCGACCAGCCTGCAGGACGCCTACTTCGCCGGAGGCACCGCCGCCCAGCTCCTCCAGAAGCTCGCCGCCACGCCCGACGGCGTGCTGGTCAGCCAGGAGACCGCGAAGGACTATCAGCTGAACCTGGGCGACCGCGTCACGCTGCGGCTGCCGGACGCACGCACGCGGCAGCAGGTGCCGGTGACGTTCCGGTACATCGGCCAGGCCCTCGAGTTCCCGACGGCCCCGAAGGACAGCTTCCTGATCGCCAACGCCGGCTACGTGGCCCAGCAGACCCACAGCGACGCCGTCGGCACGTTCCTCGTCACGACCGACGGCACCGGCCCCGGCGCCGTGGCCGCCGCCATCCGCAGCCGGATCGGCACCGCCGGCATCGTCACCCCGATCGGCGTGTCCCGCGCGAGCATCGGCTCCAGCTTGACCTCGGTCGACCTCGCCGGACTCACCCGACTCGAGCTGGCCTTCGCGCTCGCCCTGGGCGCCGCCGCCGGCGGCCTCGTGCTGGTGCTCGGGATGCGCCAACGGCGCTCCTCGTTCGCCGTGATGTCCGTGCTCGGTGCGACCCGGGGGCAGCTCCGTGGCCTCGTCGCCGCCGAAGGGGCACTGACCGTCACCGGCGGCCTGGTACTCGGGTCGCTGCTCGGCGTGGCGCTCTCGGAGATCCTGGTCGCGGTGCTCACCGGCGTGTTCGATCCCCCGCCGGCCGCGCTCGCCGTGCCGTGGGGCTACCTGGCCGCCGTGGCGCTGGTGACCGTGGCGGGCGTGGCGGCCGTGAGCGCGACGGTCACTCGCCGGACGGCCCGGCCGCCGATCGAGTCCCTTCGAGACCGGTAGCCGGAGGCTCGTCCGCGTCGCCGGAGGGCGCCGGCCGCTCGAGCCGGTAGCCGTGCCCCCGGAGCGTGACGATGATCGGCGCGGCGGCCCGGCCGTCCCGGGCCGCCGCGTCCGCGAGCTTCCGGCGAAGGCTCAGGATGTGCACGTCGAGGGTCTTGGTCGGCCCATCCCAGTGCTCGTCCCAGACCTCCGCCATCAGGCGCTCCCGAGACACGGCGGTGTCCGGTTCGGCGGCCAACCGGGCGAGCAGGTCGTACTCGCGATTCCGCAGGACCAACTCGGTGCGGCCGAGGTAGGCGGTTCTCGCACGCGGGTCGACCTGCAGGTCCCCCACCTGCACACGCTCCGGTGCCGCGTCTCCCGCTCGGGTGCGGCGCAGGTGGGCGCGGATCCGTGCGAGCAGCTCCACGACCTTGAACGGCTTCAGCAGGTAGTCGTCCGCGCCGGATTCGAGACCGGCGACGACGTCGAGCTCGTCGTGGCGGGCGGTCAGCACGATGATCACCGCGTCCGGCAGCAGGGATCGCAACCGGCGACACGTCGTGAAGCCGTCCTCGTCGGGAAGGCCGAGATCGAGGAGGACGAGGTCTCGCGGCCGTTCCGTCGCGGCCACGAGCGCGGGCTTGGCGGCGGGGACGGCGAGCACGTCGTACCCGGCAGCGCCCAGCGCCAGTCGCAGGCTGTCCCGGATGACCTGGTCGTCTTCCACGACAAGCACTGCGGCCGACACGAGCCGAGCGTAACCGGCGGCCCCATGGCCACCGGACCGCGACCCTTCGAGGATCCGAACCCGGGGACCGAGGGACCGCTGCCCGCGAGGGGCGTGGACGCGCTTGGATCAGACGGCAGGCCCCGAGCCTCGGGCCCTGCTCCGACCCAAGGGAGCTGACATGGACATCACCCAGGTGATCCTCGACGACCACGCCGAGCAGCGACGACTCTTCGCCGCGTTGGAGGACATCGGCCCGCAGCATCCGGACGCGCTTGCAGCGGTCTGGAAGCGGCTCCGCGCGCTCCTCGACACGCACGCCGAGGCGGAGGAACGGCTGTTCTACCCCGCGCTCGTCGCACTCGGCAAGCGCACTCGCGACGACGAGGAGGACGAGGAGACCGAGGACGCCATCCACGACCACAACGAGATCCGAGACGCGGCGAGCGCGGTCGAGCACGAGGTCGTGGGGTCGGAGGCCTGGTTCGGCGCCCTGGCCGAGGCCGATGAGGTCAACGGCGACCACATGGCGGAGGAGGAGCGCGAAGGCCTCACCGACTTCCGACGGAAGGTGTCGCTGGAGGAGCGTCACGACCTGGCGGTCCGCTTCCTGGCCTTCGAGTCCAGCCACATGCTCGGCGTGAAGCCGGTCGACAAGGACCCGAAGGAGTACGTGCGCGAGAACGGCTGAGCCCTCCCTCCGCACGCGAGGGAGCCCGGGCGAGCGACGCCGGAACCCGCCACCCCTCAGGGACACGAATGCCGAAGGCCTTCGCCGACCTGGTCGTCACTCCGCGTGCTCGCTGACAACGGTCGACCGTGCCGCATCGCCGGCCGCAGTCGACGGCTGACCGTCGCCCCCGTTCCGGCGATGACGTACTCCGCTCGCGGACCTCTCGGCCGGTGGGTCGTCATCGCGGGCTCGGTCGGGCCGCAGGCGGTCGATGGAGGTGGTCGCTAGAGTCCTCGCCGTGCGCAGCAACGTGGCCAGCGCCTCGGCCGTTGAACGACCAGGCCGGTCGGTGGCCGCGGCGATCCTCGACGACACCTGCGGTGTTCTCCTCCGGCTTGCGAGCAGGACGTGAGCGACGACGAGCCGCTGAACCGCGAGGACGTCTCGGGACGCCGAACCGGCCGCTGGGAGGAGCGTGATCCTCACGGTGGGACCATCGTCGGCGACTACGTCGAGGGTGAGCGAGTCGGCGAGTGGACCCACTACTTCGCCGACGGGCGGGTGCGGTCGGTGAGCCGGTACGTCGCGGGAAGCCTCACCGGACCGGCGACCTGGTATCGGGCGACGGGTGGGCTGCTCCAAACAGGTCACTTCGTCGACGGGGAGAAACACGGCTTCTGGCGGCGCTGGGATGCGGCAGGGGCGATCATCGACGAGGGCGAGTTCGACCACGGCCGCAAGACCGGCCGGTGGAGCTCCTTCAACCCGGATGGAACGGTGAGACGCACGACGCTGCACCGCGGTGCGACGACGACCTGACTCCGGCGGCTGCAGCGCGATCGCGGGACGGGCGCCGGCCCTCGAGCAGACGATCGTCGCGCGCACGGCTCAGCGGCGACCGGGTGACGTCGCGGCTCGACAGCGTCCTGCGCATGGCGACCGAATCGCGGGGGCAGCGTTCCCAGGGCTGGGGGTGGGTCGCCGTGATCGTCCTGGCTGTCGCGGTCAACCTTCTCGTCCAGGCATTCCGCGCAGGCGAGTGCGTCCACTTCGCTTCCGGCGCCTCGTCGAGCAGCGCCTGCACGAGCGGACCTGCGGTCGGCGTACCGGCAGCGTGGTTCATCGCTGGTGTCGGCCTCATCGCGATCGGCTTCTCCGCATTCCGGCTCGTCCGGCCGCGGGCCTGACGCGGTTCGAGCTCGGATCGACTCGCCCATGAGCCCGAGCAGCCCGGAGGCCTGCGGATCCGGGGGCCGGAATCCGGTACCCCCGCAGGGACTCGAACCCTGACTGAAGCGATTTTAAGTCGCCTGCCTCTGCCGATTGGGCTACGGGGGTGTGCCAGCTCAGCCTAGGGACGGCGACCGTGTGCAGGTGCGGGCGCCCCGTGCAGGTGCGGATCGGTGTGCACGGGCTCCGGACGGCCGCTGAACCTGCACGCGGCCGAGGCGATCAGGCGCGGACGGCCGACACCTGCATCCGCACGTAGTCGATGACCGGTTCCGGCAGCTCGGCGGCGGTCCGGCGGACGAGTTCGCGGCCGTCCTCCGGCGCCATGTCCCGGAGGGTCGCGCCAAGCAGCACCGTGGCGATGAAGGCCTCCAGCTGCGGACCGCGCTCGAGCACGGCGGGGTCCTCGACGACCCGGACATGCACGTTCTGGAAGCCCGCCGCGAGCAGCGCCTCGATCGTCTCGCCCCGGCTCGCGAACGCCCACGGCGATTCGTCCTTCGGGCCACCGGCCCGCTCGACCGCCCGCAGGAAGCCGGTGATGTTGCCCTCGCCCCCGAACTCGGCCTCGAACCGACCGTCGCGGGGCAGCGCGCCCGCGACCCGGCGGAAGAGGGCGGCGTGATCCGGCACCCAGTGGAAGGTCGCGACGCTCATCACCGCGTTGCCGCGCACCACGTCGGGGAAGGGCCGGGTGAGGTCGGCGTGCACGACCTCCACCTGGTCGAGGCGGGACGCGAGGCGCTCGCGCAGCCGATCGAGCATCCGCGCGGATCCGTCGACCGCCACGACGCGACCCCCGGCGAGCAGGTCGAGCAGGCGTTCGGTGTCCCGGCCCGTTCCGCAGCCGAGATCGACGACGGTCTCGTCGCCGCGGAGGGCGAGCCGGTCGATCACCCCCGCGCCCCAGCGCTCGTGCGGCAGCGGGAGGGAGTCGTAGGTGGCGGCGTCCCATTCGAGCAGGTCCACGATCCGAGCCTAGAAGAGGTACCCGGATGCGAACCCGGGCGGCTTCCGTCGATGCGGGCGGGAGACGACGCCCGGACTGCCGGAAGCCGCCCGCGGTCGGCGGCGGGGCGCTACTTCTTCGCCGGCTCGCTCTCGGGCTCGGGTGCCGGGTTCGCGAAGATCGGCGCCTCGACGCCCTTCGCGCCGGGCAGCGGCGGCTGCGGCGCCTCGGACTCGGCCGCGGGCTTGCGGCGGCCCCGCGCCGGGCGCTTCGCGGGCACCTTCTCAGGCTCCGCCTCGGGCGCCGCAGCGGGAGCCGGCGCGGCGGTGACCGCGACGACGGGCGCCGGGGCGGCGACGACGGAAGGCGCGGCGGCGGCCGCGGGCCGCGGCCGCGACGCCCACGTCTCGAACGCCACGCGCGGATGCTGCACGGCC
>DASYJR010000048.1:0-8438 GCA_035996305.1 Amnibacterium sp.
CTCGCGGTGCTGCGGGTCGGCGAGCACCTCGCGGGCGCGCTCCTCGTCCACGTACGGGTCGTCGAGCAGGCCGAGGCGCACCTTCGCCTCCAGCACCCGCTGGACGGCGGCGTCGAGCGTCGCCTCGTCGACGCGGCGACGCTCGACGCCGCCGTCCAGCGGGTGCTGGAGGCGAAGGTGCGCCTCGGCCTGCTCGACGACCCGTACGTGGACGAGGAGCGCGCCCGCGAGGTGCTCGCCGACCCGCAGCACCGCGAGATCGCGCGGGTCGCGGCGGAGCGGGCGGCGGTGCTCCTGAAGAACGACGACGACCTGCTCCCGCTCGACCCGTCCGCGCTCGAGTCCCTCGCGGTGATCGGGCCGCTCGGCGCCTCGAAGCGCGACACCCTCGGCCCGTGGGTGTTCGACTTCGACCTGGACGAGACCGTGACCGTGCTCGACGGCATCCGCGCGCACGTCGGCGAGGCCCTGCGGGTCGAGTACGCGCAGGGTGTGCCGGTGACGCAGCGCACGTTCCCGTCCATGTTCGACATGTTCGGAGGCAACCGCCCCGAGGATCCGGCGGGGTTCGATCCGGAGTCCGCGTTCGACGAGGCGGTGCGGGTGGCGCGCGACGCGGACGTCGCCGTCGTGGTCGTCGGCGAATGGCAGAACATGATCGGCGAGGCCGCGTCCCGTTCATCGCTCGACCTGCCCGGCCGGCAGCTCGAGCTGCTGCAGGCCGTCGTCGCGACCGGCACGCCCACGGTCGTGCTCGTGATGAACGGGCGTCCGCTCGACCTGCGGTGGGCCGCGGAGCAGGTGCCCGCGATCCTCGACATCTGGTATCCCGGCAGCCAGGGCGGCGCCGCCGTCGCGAACCTGCTCTTCGGCGATGCGGCGCCGGGCGGCCGGCTGCCGTTCTCCTGGCCGCGCACCGTCGGGCAGGTGCCGATGATCTACGCGCACACGCGCTCGCACGAGCCGGAGAACCAGGAGCGGCGCTACTGGGACGAGGCGAGCACGCCGCTGTTCCCGTTCGGGCACGGGCTCGGGTACGGGCGGTTCCGCTACGACGGTCTCACCGTCGACCGGGCGTCGGTGCCGCTGGACGGCACGGTGACCGTCTCCCTCGAGGTGACGAACACGGGCGACCGGGACGGCGACGAGGTGGTGCAGCTCTACCTGCACCAGCGGTCCGGCACCGCCTCCCGGCCCGTCCGCGAGCTGAAGGGCTTCCGCCGGGTCCCGGTCCCGGCCGGGTCGTCCGCGCGGGTGGCGTTCGAGGTGGGGCCCGACGCGCGCCGCTACTGGAACGCCGCCGCCCGCGACTGGGTGGTCGACGCCTCGAGGTTCGACGTCTGGGTCGGCGGCGACTCCACCGCCGGGCTCACCGCGACGTTCGACGTCACGGCCTGACCGGCCGGCCGATCGGGAGACCGCACGCGGGTCATCAGCGCTGAACGGGCGCCGGCGGTCGTCGGTGCCGGGCGCTTCGATGGGGACATGGCGACATCCCTCTCCGCGGCCGACTACTTCGCCGCCAAGCTCGAGTACGAGACCGACCCCGCCGACCTCGCGGCGGCCCGGCTGTCCGGTTCCACCCCCCTCGTGATCGACGTGCGGTCGGAGGCGAGCTGGCGCCAGGGCCGCATCCCCGGCGCCGTGCACGTGCCGACGGCCGAGCTCTCGCAGCGGATCGGCGGCCTCGCGCCGGATCTCGACGCGGACATCGTCGTGTACTGCTGGGGGCCGGGCTGCAACGGCTCGACGAAGGCGGCGCTGACGCTCGCGGAGCTGGGATACCGGCGCGTCCGCGAGCTGATGGGCGGCTACGAGTACTGGGCCCGCGAGGGGCTGGCGACGGTGACCGACGAGGGCCGCAGCCGCCGGGCGCCCGACGAGCTCGCCGCGCCCGTGCCCACCGCCTGACGGGTCACTCCGTGCTGCTGGCCCGGCGACGCAGCGCGGCGACCACCTCCGGGTCGCCGCTCGTGATCGTCTCGACCGTCTCGCCGAGATCGCAGCGCTCGAGCGAGACGACGGCGCTGCCGTCGGAGCGCACGGTCGCGTGCCACTGACCGCCCGCGTCCTCCCATCGGCGTAGCTGCGCGAGCACGTCGGCCATGTCCTCCGCCCGTCGACGACCGGCGGCATCCGGCCGTCCGCCGGCGTGCCGCCGGGCGCGCAACCGCGTGAGCACGGCGAGACCGATCCCGGCGAGCAGCAGCAGCACCGGGACCACGGCGAAGGCCGCGCGGAGCGACGTCGCGTCCGCGAGTGCACCGACGGTGAGGGGCGCGAGCAGCACCGCGACCGAGGACGTGACGACCGCGCGCCCGCTCGCGAGCACCGCGCGGCCGGGCGCGAGCGCGACGGCGATCGCGAGCGCGGTGGGGAAGAGGTTCCCGATCCCGATCCCGATGACGGCGAGCCCGAGGAACGCCTGCACCGCCGTCGTGGACGGCCAGAGGATGCCGAAGCCGACGGCGCTGACCCCCAGCGCGATCGCGAGGAGCCGTCGCGGAGGCAGCCGCCGGGCGAGGCGGCTGCCCACCGTGCGCCCGACGAGGACGCCTCCGAAGTAGCCGGCCATCAGGGTGACGGCGACGTCCGCGGACACCTGTGCGGCGTCCGCCACGAACGACGCGCCCCACCCCGTGACGCACCACTCGACCGCCGTCGTGCAGAGCAGCATCGCCGCGGCGATCCAGAATCGGCCGGGAAGCCGGCCCTGCGCGATCCGCGGCGAGGCCGGCGCATCGATGCGCAGCCGCCCGTTGGTCGCCCAGAGGAGCAGCGGCGCGGCGAGGCCGGCGAGCAGCGCGGCGCGCCACCCCAATCCGATCGCCGCGGTCAGCGTCAGCACCGCGATGAGCACGACGTACGCGGCGCTCGCGGCCAGGTTCGCCTCGGCGAGCGCGACGGCGCGGAGGTCCCCGTGTCCGTCGGCGAGCACGGCCTGCACGGTCACGAGCAGCAGACCCCCGCCGAAGCCCATGACGAGCACCGAGCCCACGGTGACGGGTGCGACGGGCCCGAGCGCCAGCCCGAGCGCTCCGGCGCCGAGGACCGCGGCCGACGACCAGAGGAGGAGGCGCCGGCCCGTTCGGCGCTCGATCCGCGCGCCGGCCAGACCGGCGCAGAGGCTGCCGAGGGCGAAGGCCGCCACGTGCAGCCCGGCGGTGCTGTAGTCGAGGTGCAGCTCGGTCCGCAGGTGGGCGACCACGAGTCCCGGGGTCGCCTGCAGGTAGGCGAAGAACGCCAGCAGCCCGTAGGCGACCCAGGTGATCCGATCGCGACGGAATCGGGGCGCCGCGGTCACGCCTCCGACGCTACGCGCCCCGCCCTGCACGCGGACGGAGGGCGGGCCATCACCTCATTACCCTGGCGGATGGACCGCGCCCGCGGGCCCCGGCGAGGAGGCGACGATGCTGCCCGACCTGCCCGACCTGCCCGACCTGCCCGACCGCCTCGTCCGCCACGGGATCGGGCGCGGCGTCGGCGCCGCGGGGGCGAGAAGGCACCACCGAGGCCGGCTCTCCACCGGCGTCCCCTGCACCGGCGAGCAGGGGACGCCGTGAGAGCCTTCGTCGTCCGTGCGCCGCTCGAGGCCGGGGTCGAGGACGTGCCCGAGCCGGCCGCCGAGCCGGGCGAGGTCCTCGTCGACGTGCACCGCGCCGGTGTCTGCGGCACCGACGTGGAGTTCTTCACCGGCGAGATGGCCTACCTGCACGACGGGCACGCCGCCTTCCCGCTGCGCATCGGGCACGAGTGGATGGGCACCGTGACCGCGCTCGGTGAGGGCGCCGACCGGGGATGGCTCGGCCGGCGCGTCACCGGCGACACGATGCTCGGCTGCGGGGTGTGCGACCGGTGCCGGAGCGGCCGCCAGCACGTCTGCAGCGTCCGCACGGAGATCGGTGTGCGAGGCGGGCGCCCCGGTGCACTGGCGGACCGCGTGGCGGTGCCGGTGGGCGCGCTGCTCGCCCTGCCCGACGCCGTCGACGACCTGCTGGGTGCGCTCGTCGAGCCGGGCGGCAACGCGGTGCGCGCCGTCCGTGGTGCTGCGCTCGGCCCCGGAGACCGTGCGCTCGTGCTCGGGCCGGGGACGATCGGGCTGCTCGTCGCCATGTTCGCGCGGGCCGCGGGCGCAGAGGTGCACGTGGCCGGGGTGACCGAACGCTCGCTGGCGTTCGCACGGTCCCTCGGCCTCGACGGGGTCTGGGCGGCCGACGATCTGCCGTCGCTGCGCTGGGACGCGGTGATCGACGCCTCGACCGACCCGCAGGTGCCGGCGGAGGCCGTACGGCTCGTCGAGCCGGGCAAGCGCGTCGTCTTCATCGGCATCGCGGGGAGTCCGAGCCGCATCGACAGCCGGGACCTCGCACTCAAGGACGTGACGGCCGTCGGTGTGCTCAGCGCTTCCGGCGGCCTGCAGGAGGCGATCGACGCCTACGCGGCGGGTGCGGTCGACCCGCGGCCGCTGGTCGCGGCGACCGTGGCGCTGGACGGCGTCGCCGCCGTGCTCGCCGGCGAGCGGCCACCGGATGCGGGCGACGGCCCGAAGGTGCACGTGGCGATCCGCTGACGGGAACACGAACGCCGTCGGGCGGCCGGCCCCCCAGCCGACCGCCCACGGCGTTTCGCAGGTCCGGCGTCTCGAGCATCAGCCCCCCAGCTGATGCGAGCATCCGGTGCAGCAAGCCTAAGCAGAACGATCCGGCTCCGCGCGCCCCCAGTTGACGGGCCGTGCCGTCAGCCGCGGAACGCGGACGCGAGGATCCCGGGGAGCCGCGCGAGCGACGGCCGGGCGGCGAAGCGCGTCATCCTGCGGCCGGTCGTCGCCGCCGTGCGGGCCGTCACGAACCACGGCGGCCGGGGCGAGAGCGCCCACTCGCCGGACAGTACCGATGCGGGGAACGGGCGGAACGGTCCACGGACGATCGTGCGCTCCGGGCCGTCGAGCAGCAGCGCGTTGTGCACCAGCCCCCGACCGCTGCCGACGTCCGTGATCGGGTTGCCCGGATAGGCCCCCCAGGGCGCTGCGGCGAGCAGGAAGCCGACCCCCGTCCACGCGTTGATCCCGATGGTGCCGTACCGCAGCGCCTCGATCGCGCGCCCGAAGCGGCTGCCGAGCGCGCGGCGCGTGTCGGGGCGGATGATCACGTTCGCGCCCAGGCTGCCGGCGAGCTCGTCGTTGGCGGTGCGCACGGCCTCGTCCAGGAACGCGGCGCCGGTGCCCGGGAGCTCGAGCACGCCGAGCACGGGAGCGAAGTACTCGGTGCCGATGACGTCCGCGGCGCCGTTCGCGGCGATCAGCAGGCGGCCGCCGTCGGGGCCGAGGCGGTCCGCGTCCGGATGCTGCGCGAGGGCCGTTGCCGACCGGTCGGCGCTGCCCGGGTACCAGGCCGCCCGCGCCGGGACCCGGTCGAGGGCCAGGCGCAGATGGCTCAGGAACGCGTCCTTCTGGGCCCAGTCGCGGCCGACCAGCACGACCTGCGCGGCGATGCAGTTGTAGCCGCCGTTGTGCAACCGCTGGGTCGCCACATGCTCCGCCTGGAATGCGAGCTCCTGCTCCGTCCAGCGGCCGGGCACGACGATCACGGGGGAGACCCCGCCGAGCTCGCTCGTGATCGGCTTGGCGAGCAGCGGGGTGCCCGCGGCCTTCCGGCGCGCGCCGTCCGCCCCGGGCCCGAACACCACGGCGTCGTGGGTCGCGGCGCTGCCGGTGATGTGCACGTGCGAGACCCCCGGATGGTGGGCGAGGTAGGCACCGACGTCGGCGCCCCCCTGCACGATCCGCAGCACGCCGAAGCGGATCAGCGGCTCGAGCGCGTCCTCTAAGGGCCCCTGCAGCCCCGCCATCACCGGGTTCAGCTTGAGGATCACCGCCCGGTTGCTCGCCACCAGCTCGGAAAGCACGTCGAGCGGGGGGATCGAGGTGATGTTCCCGGCGCCGAGCACCAGTCCGACGCCGTGCTGCTCGCCCGGGCGGCGGGCGCCGAGCCCGGCGGCGGCGATCACCTGCTCGTCCATGACCCCCGGCGGGAACCACACCTCCGCCGAGAAGCCGTTCAGCAGCAGCGACTCGGTCCGGGTGAGCGGCATCACCGCCACGGCGCGGCGACCGCCCGGCGCGGCATGGAACCGCGCGCCGGCGATCGGGCTGCGTCCTGCGGCGAGCCGGTCGAGCGACCGGGCCAGCCGATCGGTCGCGGTCAGGACGGCGTAGGGCCCCGTGATCCACTCCTCGCCGACCGCGGCCGAAGCCGCGTCGAGGCGCTTCGCGGCCGTCGCGGCGCGCGTCCACGCCTCGGCGGATCGGCCGGTGCGATCGTGCACGGCGCGGATCAGCGCCGCCCGCCCGGCGAGATCCGTCGCGGCCCACCGCTCGGCGCCTCGGGCGAGCTCGACGAGCAGGTGGTCGAGGGCCAGGTGGTCGCCGGCGGTGGCTCGCGCGTCCGTCGTCGTGTCGGTTCCCATGGATCTCCTTCGACGACCGCCGCCGTGCCGCCGGGGCGAGCACGCTGCTCATTCAACCCCGCGGCGGCACGGCGACCGGTCCGGATCCGGATCAGTGCACGAGCGCGGGCGCCTCGCGACCGATCGGGGCCGTGCTGACGGCGGTCGCCGGTCGACGGGGTCGGAAGAGCAGCACGGCGAGCAGGGCGCCGAGCACGAACAGGCCGGCGTCGAACCAGTACGCGAGCGCGTAGCCGTGCACCGCGGCCTCGGCGAGCACGGCCTTCGTCGGCGGCAGGTGGTCCTGCACGTACGCGGTGGCCGTGGTGGTCGCGAGCGTGTTGAGCAGCGCCGTGCCCACCGACCCGCCGACCTGCTGGCTCGTGTTCACGAGCGCCGACGCCACCCCGGCGAACTGCACGTCCACGCCGAGCGTCGCCGACTGGATCGATCCCGGCATCACGGTCCCCATGCCGAGCCCCATCAGCATCAGCGCCGGCAGCAGGCCGCCGGCGTAGGAGCTCTGCAGGTCGAGCCGGGTGAACAGGATCATCGCGGCCGCGACGAGCAGCATCCCGATCGGTACGAGCACCCGCGGGCCGAAGCGCGGCAGCAGCAGGTTCGTGCCGAGCTGCGCGGCGAGCACGAGGCAGGCGATCATCGGCAGGAAGGCGACCCCGGTCTGGATGGGTGTGTACCCGAGCGAGGTCTCCGTGTAGTAGGTGACGAACAGGAAGATCGCGAACATCCCGGCCCCGGCGATGAGCACCGATGCGAAGGCTGCGCCGCGGTTGCGGTCGAGCAGCACGCCGAGCGGGAGCAGCGGATGCGCGGCCCGGCGTTGCCAGAGGACGAACGCGACGAGCAGCACGACGGCGGCCGCGAGGGGACCCCACGTCCAGCCGGAGCTCCAGCTGTCCGTCTCCGCGTTCGAGAAGCCGTACACGAGCCCGAACAGCGACGACGAGACCAGCAGGGTGCCCGGCACGTCGAGCTTCGGGCGCGGGCCCTGCCGGTGCAGCGTGGGGACGAGGGTCGCCGCCCCGACCACGGCCACGGCCGCGATGACCACGTTGATGTAGAGGCTCCAGCGCCAATCGAGCTGCTGCGTCAGGAACCCGCCGAGCAGCAGGCCGATCGCGCCGCCCGCCCCGGCGATCGCGCCGAACACGCCGAACGCCCTCGCCCGTTCCTTCGGCACGGTGAACGTGGTGGTGAGCACGGCGAGCGCCGTCGGGGCGAGGAGCGCGCCGAACGCCCCCTGCACCGCCCGCGCCGCCACGAGCATCCCGAAGCTGCTCGCGGCGCCGCCCACCGCGGAGGCGAGGGCGAAGCCGACCAGGCCGAGCACGAACGTGCGCTTGCGGCCGAGCAGGTCGGAGAGCCGGCCGCCGAGGAGCAGCAGGCTGCCGAACGCGAGCGAGTAGGCGGTGACGATCCATTGACGGTCGCCGTTGGAGAAGCCGAGGTCGTGCTGGGCGGAGGGGAGCGCGATGTTCACGACCGTGTTGTCGAGCACGACCATGAGCTGGGCGAGCCCGATCACCGTCAGGGTGAGCCACCGGCGGGACGGGGGAGCGGCGGGAGTCGACGGGAGCGCGGCCGCCGTGCTGGTCGAAGTCATGGGAGGGGAGCATATACGGAACTCGGGAGTTTCGGAAACGGGCAGTTCCGAAACATTCAGGTTCTTGTTACACTGTGGACATGGAAGGGACGGAGCCGGTGCGATGACGCAGCTCGATTCCGCGCCCGCGACGCAGCGGGCCGTCAAGACCGGGCGCAAGCGGGACCACACCCGCGACCCCGAGATCCTGACGGCCGCGATCGACGTGCTGGCCGAGGTCGGCTACGAGCGGATGACCGTCGACATGGTCGCCGCGCGCGCCAAGGCGGGCAAGGCCACGCTCTACCGCCGATGGCCGTCCAAGGCCGACCTCGTCATCGACGCGGTCGCCCGTATGACGAAGGGCGACATCGACTACGCCGACCTGCCC
>DASYJR010000049.1:0-12746 GCA_035996305.1 Amnibacterium sp.
ACCCGGTGTAAGCCGCGAGGTGCTCGCCCGTGAGGGTCGAGCGCCCCGCCACGAGGTCGGCGGGCGTGCCCTCGAAGACGACGCGGCCGCCATCGTGGCCGGCGCCCGGCCCGAGGTCGATGATCCAGTCCGCATGCGCCATCACCGCCTGATGATGCTCGATGACGATGACCGAGCGACCCGCGTCCACGAGCCGGTCGAGGAGGGCGAGCAGCTGCTGCACGTCCGCGAGGTGAAGCCCCGCGGTCGGCTCGTCGAGCACGAAGACGCTGCCCTTCTCGCCGAGGTGGGTCGCGAGCTTGAGCCGCTGGCGCTCGCCGCCGGACAATGTCGTCAGAGGCTGCCCGACCGTGAGGTAGCCGAGCCCGACGTCCGCGAGTCGCCCGAGGACGGCGTGCGCCGTCGGCACCTGCGCCTCACCGGTCCCGAAGAACTCCTGGGCCTCCGACACCGACATGGCGAGCACCTCGCTGATGTCGCGATCACCGAGCCGGTACTCCAGGACCTCCGCCTGGAACCGCTTCCCCTCGCACACCTCGCACAGGGTGGCCACCCCGGCCATCACACCGAGATCCGTGTAGATCACGCCGGCGCCGTTGCAGTTCGGGCAGGCGCCCTCCGAGTTCGGGCTGAACAGGGCCGGCTTCACGCCGTTGGCCTTCGCGAAGGCCGTCCGGATCGGATCGAGAAGTCCGGTGTAGGTGGCCGGGTTGCTCCGGCGGGACCCCCGGATGGCGGTCTGATCGATGGACACGACGCCGTCCCGCCCCGCGACCGAGCCCGTGATCAGCGAACTCTTGCCGGAGCCCGCGACGCCCGTGACCACGACCAGCACCCCGAGCGGCACGTCGACATCGACGCTGCGGAGGTTGTGGGTGGAGGCGCCGCGGATCTCGAGCGTCCCGACCGCCGAGCGCACCACCCGCTTGAGAGTCGCCCGGTCGTCAAGGTGGCGCCCGGTGATCGTCTCGCTGGCGCGGAGGCCCTCCACGGTCCCCTCGAAGCAGACCGAGCCGCCCGCCGAGCCTGCGCCGGGTCCGAGGTCGACGACGTGGTCGGCGATGGCGATGGTCTCCGGCTTGTGCTCCACGACGAGCACCGTGTTGCCCTTGTCCCGGAGCCGCAGCAGCAGGGTGTTCATCCGCTGGATGTCGTGAGGGTGCAGGCCCACGGTCGGCTCGTCGAAGACGTAGGTGACGTCGGTGAGCGAGGACCCGAGCTGGCGGATCATCTTCACGCGCTGCGCCTCGCCGCCCGAGAGGGTGCTGGAGGGCCGTTCCAGCGACAGGTAGCCGAGCCCGATCTCGCCGAACGAGTCGAGGGTCCGCCGCAGCGTCGTCAGGAGTGGAGCGACCGTCGGCTCGGCGAGGCCGCGGACCCACTCCGCCAGGTCGCTGATCTGCATCGCGCACGCGTCCGCGATGCTGACGTCGCCGATCCGTGAGGATCGGGCTGCCGCGCTGAGCCGCGTGCCGCCGCAGTCGGGACAGGCGGTGAAGGTGGCCGCCCGGTCGACGAACGCGCGGATGTGCGGCTGAAGCGACCGGGTGTCCTTGGAGAGCATCGAGTTCCGGATCCGTCCGAGCAGGCCCTCGTAGGTCATGTTGATGCCCTCGATCTTCAACCGGACCGGCTCGTGATGGAGGAGGTCGTGCAGCTCGGCCTGCGTGTAGTCCCGGATGCGCTTGGTCGGGTCCACGAAGCCGGACGAGGCGTACATCCGGTAGTTCCAGCCGCCCGGCGTGTAGCCGGGGATCGTGAGAGCGCCCTCGGCGAGCGACTTCGAGTCGTCGAACAGCTGGCTGAGGTCGATGTCGGAGACCGTGCCGCGTCCCTCGCATCGCGGGCACATCCCGCCGGTGATGCTGAAGCTGCGGCGCTCCTTCACCGTCCGGCCGGCGCGCTCCAGCGTGACCGCGCCGCTGCCGCTGATCGAGCCGACGTTGAAGGAGAACGCCTGGGGCGAGCCGATGTGCGGCTGTCCCAGCCGGCTGAAGAGGATGCGCAGCAGGGCGTTGGCGTCGGTGGCGGTGCCGACCGTGGACCGGGGGTCACCTCCCATCCGCTCCTGATCGACGATGATCGCGGTCGTGAGCCCTTCGAGGACGTCGACGTCGGGTCGGGCGAGCGTCGGCATGAATCCCTGCACGAAGGTGCTGTAGGTCTCGTTGATGAGCCGCTGCGACTCCGCGGCGATCGTCCCGAACACGAGCGAGCTCTTGCCCGAGCCCGAGACACCCGTGAACACGGTCAGGCGGCGCTTCGGCAGCGTCAGGCTGATGTCCTTGAGGTTGTTGACACGGGCGCCGTGCACGCGGATCGCGTCGTGACTGTCCGCGGCATCGGAGTCGCGCCGCTGCGGCTCGGTCCTCGTGGCCGTGCTCATGGTCGCTCCATCCGTCCGGGACCGCCCGCCGGCGGCGGTCCTTGTCTATCGGACCGGCGGGAGGTGTGCCTCTCCGATCATGCGGGCGGGCGGCCCAGAAGTGACCCAGGAACCGTGTGGCAGCGAGCGCGACCGCGGTGCTCGCCGGCCCGCAGACGCTGTTCGGCACCAGCACCGGGAGCGGCACCGCCCAGAGCGCAGGACCAGCGGGCGCGATCATCCCGCTGGTCGTCGTCCCGCATCACCGACTCGTGCCGCGGGTGCGTCGCAGGTTCATGGACCCGCCGCGCGGCCCGATCCACCGGACCACTTGGATCGTTTCAGGGAGCCGGGCAGGATCGGTCTCGGGTCGATGCCGAGTCGCCGAGACCTGTCCGACGAGAACGAGAAGGACCGGGAGCGCTCTTCCCGGTCGAGGGAGGAACGATGACCCTGCAGGCCAGCATGATCGCAGCCGACTCGGACTACGACGGGGCGCCCCTGCTCCGGCGCGAGTTCCGGCTCGAGGACGGGCACGGCGCCGTCCGCTCGGCCGTCCTGAAGCTGTCCGCGCTCGGCGTCGTGGAGGCGACGCTGAACGGCCGGCCGGTGTCCGGTGATCTGCTGACCCCCGGCTGGAGCAGCTACGAGTGGCGCGTCCGGTACGCCGAGATCGATGTGATGCCGTTGCTCGCGCCGGTGTCGGTGCTCGGCCTCGCGCTCGGCAACGGCTGGTACCGAGGGCGGCTCGGCTGGGATGGGTTCCGCGCGCTGTACGGCGAGGAGCTCGGCGGATTCGCCGAGCTCGCCATCACGTTCGAGGACGGATTCGAGCAGCGCATCGTCACCGACGAGTCCTGGACGAGCGGTCCGAGCGCGGTGCTCGAGAACGACCTCTACGACGGTGAGACGATCGACGCGCGCCGGCGCGACGACGGCTGGCAGCGCCCGGGCTTCGCCGGCGACGGATGGGCCGGGGTGCACGCGCTCGACTTCGACACGGCGACGCTGACGCCGTACATCGGGCCGACGGTGTCGCGCCGGGAGGAGCTCGCGGTGCAGCGGATCTGGACCTCGCCCGCCGGGCACACCCTGCTCGACTTCGGGCAGAACCTCGTCGGCTGGCTGCGGATCCGCGTGCAGGGCCCCGCCGGCGGCGAGATCGTCGTCGGCCACGCGGAGGTGCTCGAGCACGACGAGCTGGGCACGCGGCCGCTGCGGAGCGCGAAGGCGACCGACCGCTATGTGCTGAGCGGCGGGGAGGACGTCTTCGAGCCGACGTTCACGTTCCACGGCTTCCGATACGCCCGGATCGACGGCTGGCCGGGGGAGCTCGACCCCGCGTCGATCACCGCGGTGGTCATCGGCTCCGAGCTCGACCGGATCGGCACGTTCCGCTGCTCCGACGAGCTGCTCAACCGCTTCCACGAGAACGTCGTCTGGGGGATGCGCGGCAACTTCGTCGACGTGCCGACCGACTGCCCGCAACGCGACGAGCGGCTCGGCTGGACGGGTGACATCGCCGCCTTCGCGCCCACCGCGGCCTTCCTCTTCGACATCGACGGGTTCCTCAGCGACTGGCTGCGCGACCTGGACGCGGAGCAGCGGGGCCACGACGGGATGATCCCGTTCGTCGTACCGGATCCGCTGAAGTACCTGCCGGATCCGGGCGGCTTCGGGGATCCGGACTCGACCGCGCTCTGGAGCGACGCGGGCGTCTGGGTGCCGTGGAACCTCTGGCAGGCGTACGGCGACCGCGAGGTGCTCGAGCAGCAGTTCGACTCGATGGCGTCGCACGTGCGCCGCGTGCGCTCGCGGCTGTCGCCGGCGGGGATCTGGGACACCGGCTTCCAGTTCGGCGACTGGCTCGACCCGGACGCGCCGCCCGAGCGCCCCGAGGACGCGAAGGCGGACAAGGGCGTGGTCGCGACCGCCTGTGCCTACCGGTCCGCGGACCTCGTCGCCCGGGCGGCGGCCGTCATCGGCCGGGCGCCGGAGCAGCGGGAGTTCGCCGAGCACGCCGCCCGGCTCCGGGCCGCGTTCAACGAGCACTACGTCGACGGCGGCCTCGTCACGAGTGACTGCACGACCGTGTACGCGCTCGCGATCGCGCTCGGGCTGCTCGACGAGCAGGACGAGCGCGTCGCGGGGGACCGGCTCGCCGAGCTGGCGGAGGCGGCGCAGTACCGGATCTCCACCGGCTTCGCCGGCACGCCGTTCATCACCGACGCGCTCTCGAGGACCGGCCACCTCGACGTCGCCTACCGGCTGCTCACCGAGCGGGGGTGCCCGTCGTGGCTCTACCCCGTGACCATGGGGGCCACGACCGTCTGGGAGCGGTGGGACTCGATGCTGCCCGACGGGTCGATCAATCCCGGCGAGATGACGAGCTTCAACCACTACGCCCTCGGCGCGGTGGCCGACTGGATGCACCGGGTCGTCGGCGGACTCGCACCGGCGGCCCCCGGCTACTCGACGGTCCTCGTCGCCCCGCAGCCCGGTGGCGGCATCACCGAGGCCGAGACCACGCTCGTCACTCCGCACGGCCGCGTCGCCGTGTCGTGGGCCGTGCAGGACGAGCGGCTGCACGTCGAGGTCGAGGTACCGGAGGGTGTCGACGCGATCGTGCGGCTGCCCGGTGAGGACGCGCGGACCGTCACGGGCGGGCAGCACGTCTTCGACGTGGCGTTCCAGGAGCCGCCGAGCCGGGTCGCGACGCGATGAGCCCCAGCCACTGCTCCACCCTGCGGAGGGCGGATCCTCTCGCCGGAAGCAGTGCCGTTACGGTTGGCCCGCCGGACTCCCCACATCCGGCGCCCACGGCCTGATGGAGAACGGGGCGACGATGGCAGCCGGCATCCGCGATGTCGCGAACCGCGCCGGCGTCTCCGTGGGCACGGTCTCGAACGTCCTCAACAACCCCGAGAAGGTCGCCCCCGCGACGGCCCGGCGTGTGCTCGCCGCGATCGACGAGCTCGGGTTCGTGCGCAACGACGCCGCCCGCCAGCTCCGCGCCGGATCGAGCCGGAGCATCGGCCTGCTGGTGCTGGATGTCCGCAACCCCTTCTTCACCGACGTCGCCCGCGGGGCCGAGGAGGCGGCGCAGGAGGCCGGGCTGTCCGTCCTGCTGGCGGACAGCGGCGAGCAGACGGCTCGTGAGGCCGCGCACCTCGACCTCTTCGAGGAGCAGCGCGTGCGAGGCCTGCTCATCACTCCGGTCGGGGATGTCGTCGAACGGCTCGCGCGGCTCCGTGCCCGCGGGATCCCGGTCGTGCTGGTCGACCGGCTCGCGAGCGTCGGAGGGTTCTCGTCGGTCTCGGTCGACGACGTCGCCGGCGGGCGGATGGCGGCGGAGCACCTGCTCGCGACAGGGCGCCGACGGCTGCTCTTCGTCGGCGGCCCGCTCGATCTGGGGCAGGTGAGCGACCGCCTGGCCGGCGCGCGGGCGGCGGTCGAGGCGGTGGCGGACGCCCGCCTGGACGTGCTGGAGATCCCATCGCTCACGATGACCGAGGGGGTGTCGGCCGCTCGCCGGATCCTCGAGTCCGACGACAGGCCGGACGCCGTCTTCGCGGCGAACGACGTGGTCGCGCTCGGGCTCCTGCAGGGCGTCGGGATGCTCGGTGGTCTGCGGATCCCGGAGGACCTCGCGCTCGTGGGCTACGACGACATCGACTTCGCGGCCGCCGCCGCGGTGCCGATCACCTCGATCCGGCAGCCGCGGGACCTCATCGGGCGACGGGCCGTCGAGCTGCTGCTCGCCGAGATCGAGGGCTCCGCGGCCCGTGAGCGCATCGTGTTCCAGCCGGAGCTCGTCGTGCGGGAGTCCACGCGCGGTCGCTGAGGCGCCGCGGGCTGGCAGCATGAGTCCCGTGCCGACCGTCTGGGTGCTGGGTTCGCTGAACGTCGACGCCATCGTGCGGGTCGAGCGTCATCCGCTGCCGGGGGAGACCGTGCTCGGCGGCCGCGTCGAGACGCGGTTCGGCGGCAAGGGCGCGAACCAGGCCGTCGCAGCAGCGGTCGCCGGCGCCGAGGTCCGGATGATCGGGCGCGTCGGCGACGACGCCGAGGGCCGGGCGTACCGGGAGCGCCTCGCCACGTTCGGGGTCGACGTGCGGGACGTGCGGATCGATGCGAGCTCGGCGACGGGCCGGGCCGCCATCGCCGTGGCCCCCGACGGCGAGAACACGATCATCGTGTCACCGGGCGCGAACGCCGCAGTCGGGCCGGCGGATCTGACCGCGCTCGAGGCGATCGGTGCGGGCGACGTGCTGCTCACGCAGCTCGAGATCGATCTCGCGGTCGTCGCTGAGGCGGTGCGGATGGCCGCGACGCGCGGGGCGCGGGTCGTGCTGAACACCGCCCCCTCTGCGCCGCTGCCTGCCGACGTGCTGGCGCTCGCCGATCCGGTGGTGGCGAACGAGGCGGAGGCGGCGGCGCTCGCGGCCGGCGCCGCGCAGCCGGTCCAGCTGCTGATCACCCGCGGATCCGCGGGCTCCGAGTGGGGGGACCTGCGGGTCGCGGCCGACCCGGTCGAGGCGCCCGTCGACACCACGGGCGCCGGCGACACCTACTGCGGCGCGCTGGCCGCGGCGCTCGCGGCCGGGGCCGGCCCGGCGGACGCCATGCGCGCCGCCGCCGCCGCCGCGGCGTGCTCCGTCACCTGGCTGGGCGCCCAGCCGGACGTCCCCGCCGGCAGGATCGCTCCGGCAGGGTGACGGCATGGTCCGCGGCATGCCCGCCCGGCCCACATCGCGCCGTTCCGGAGAAACGGCGCGCCGCGCCGCCTCGGGAAGCCCTGCGGCCGCGCGTCGCGCAGGAACTCCCGATCCGCGCGACGGACGGCTTCGGTAGGTCAGCGGGCGCGGACCTCGCGGAGCACGATCGCGGTGCGCAGGGCGGCGGCCGCCGCCTCCGCGCCCTTGTCCTCCTTCGAGCCCGGCAGGCCCGCCCGGTCGAGGCCCTGCTGCTCGTCGTCGAGGGTGAGCACGCCGAAGCCGACCGGCCGTCCGGTGCGCAGCGCCACCTCCGTGAGCCCCTGCGTCGCAGCGGACGAGACGTACTCGAAATGCGGCGTCCCGCCGCGGATGATGACGCCGAGCGCCACCACGGCGTCGGCGCCGGTCTCCAGTGCGGCCTGCGCGACGACCGGCAGCTCGAAGCTGCCCGGCACCGCGTACTCGACGACGGTCGCGCCGGCCTGCTCGAGCGCACGGCGGGCGCCTGCGAGCAGGCCGTCCGCGATCCGCGGGTGCCAGGTGCCGTGCACGACGGCGACCGTGAGCCCGCGGCCGTCGAGCGGCGTCTCGTCCGGCTTGCCCTCAGCGCTCATCGAGCGCCGCCCTTCGTGAGCTTCAGGTCCGCGTCGTCGATGAGGTGGCCCATCCGGGAGCGCTTCGCCTCCAGGTAGCCCTCGTTCACGTCGCCGACGCCGACGACGAGCGGGACCCGCTCGGTCACCCGCACGCCGTGCGCCTCGAGCTGCGCGATCTTGTTGGGGTTGTTGGTGAGCAGCCGGATCGACGGGACGCCGAGGTCCGAGAGGATCACCGCGGCGGCGATGTACTCGCGCGCGTCGGCGGGCAGCCCGAGCGCGAGGTTCGCATCGAGGGTGTCGAGCCCGTCCTCCTGCAGCCGGTAGGCGCGCAGCTTGTTCACGAGCCCGATGCCGCGGCCCTCGTGCCCGCGGAGGTAGACGACGACGCCGCCCTCCGCCTGGATCGCCTCGAGCGCGGCGTCGAGCTGCGGCCCGCACTCGCACTTCAGCGAACCGAAGGCCTCGCCCGTGAGGCACTCGGAGTGCACCCGGACGAGCGCATCCGGCCCCGGCGTGCCGACGATCAGCGCCACGTGCTCGTCGCCCGTCATCGCATCGCGGTAGGCGCGCACCCGGAACAGGCCGTGGACGGTCGGCAGGGCGGTCTCCACCTCGAACCGGATCCGCGGGGGCGGCGGCGGCGTGCTGATCCCGACTCGGGTGCAGAGCCCGGGATTCGCGTCCAAGTGGCCGATGATCGCGGCGACGGTCGTCACGGGCACCGACTCGGCCTCGCCGAGCTCGAGGAGCCCCGGCAGCCGGGTCATCGTGCCGTCCGGCGACGTGATCTCGGCGATCGCGGCGACCGGCGTGAGGCCTGCGAGGCGCAGCAGGTCGACGGCCGCCTCGGTGTGGCCGCCGCGCACGCGCGTGCCCCCGTCGACGGCGCGGAGCGGCACGATGTGCCCGGGCCTGGTGACGCTCGCCGGCGTCGAGGACGGATCGGCGAGCACGTTGAGCGTGTGCGCGCGGTCGGCGGCGCTGATACCCGTGCTGTACCGGTCGGCGGCGTCGACCGTCACCGTGTAGGCGGTGCCGCGCGGGTCCTCGTTCAGCCGGACCATCGCGGTGAGCTCGAGCCGGTCCGCGATCGCGTTCGTCATCGGCGCGCAGATGAAGCCCGACGAGTGGTTCACCATCCAGGCGACGGTCTCGGGCGTGGCGAGCTCCGCCGCGATGATGGCGTCGCCCTCGTTCTCCCGCCCCTCGTCGTCCGCGACGATCACGGGCCGCCCGGCGCGCAGCGCGTCGAGCACCTCCTCCATGGGTGCGAGCGCCATCAGGCCACCGCCGCCGGGACGAAGGCGAGCAGCCGCTGCACGTGGCGCGCCAGCACGTCGGTCTCGAGGTTGATCCGGGCGCCCACGGTGATCGCGCCGAGGGTCGTCGCCTCGAGCGTCTCGGGGATGAGGCTCACCTCGAACCAGTGCCCGGCGTCGTCCCGGCCCACCGCCGAGACGGTGAGCGAGACGCCCGCGGCGGCGATCGAGCCCTTGTCGACGACCAGTGGGGCCAGGTCGTCGGGCAGCCGGAGACGCAGCACCCGCCACGACCCCTCGTCGCGCACCGCGAGCACGGTGCCGGTGCCGTCGACGTGGCCCTGCACGATGTGGCCGCCGAGCCGGTCGCCGACCCTCGCGGCCCGCTCGAGGTTCACGTCGTCGCCGGGCCGCAGGTCCGCGATCGCGCTGACGGCCAGCGTCTGGCCCATCACGTCGGCGGTGAAGCGGCCCTCGCCGTTCTCGACGACGGTGAGGCACACGCCGGAGACGGCGATGGAGTCGCCGTGGGCCGCGTCGGATGCGGCGAGCGGGGCCGAGAGGGTGAGGCGGGCGCCGCCGTCGGGCGTCGTCTCCCACCCGAGCACGCGGCCGCGCTCCTCGATGATGCCGGTGAACATGTCAGTCCTCTCTGGGAGCGGCGGTCGCCGCTCCGAAGGGATCGGGGGTGCCCGCGGGATGCGGGCGGGCGACGACCAGCAGGTCGGCACCGAGCGTGCGCACCTCACGCACGTCGAGCCGGAGCCGGTCGGAGATCGTGGCCACACCGAGGTCGGCCGTCGCGAGGCGAGGGCCGCCGAGCAGCGTCGGCGCGAGGTACACGAGCACCTCGTCGACGAGCCCGGCGGCGAGGAACGCGCTGACGAGTGTCGGGCCGCCCTCGAGGAAGGCGGACGTCGCGCCGGTCCCGCTGATCGCGGCGAGCACCGCGTGCGGGTCGTGGTCGTGCACGGCGAGGAGCGGGCGAGGATGCGAGCGCACGGCCGCGCCCGCCGGCACCTCCCGCACCCCGACGACGACGGGCACCGGCTGATCGGGCAGCAGGGAGCCGTCGTCGGCGCGGGCGGTGAGGCTCGGGTCGTCGGCGAGGGCGGTGCCCGTGCCGACCACGATCGCGCCGTGCTCGGCACGACGGCGGTGCACGTCCTCGCGGGCCTCGGCCCCGGTGATCCACCGGCTGGAGCCGTCGGCCGCGGCGATCCGGCCGTCGAGGCTCGAGGCCCACTTCGCGGTGACCCAGGGACGCCCGGATGCGATGGCGGCGAGCCAGTGCTCGTTCAGCGCCGCGGACTCGTCGGCGAGCAGTCCCTCCTCCACGGCGACGCCGGCGCCGCGGAGACGGTCGGCACCGCCGGCCGCGGGCGCGTGGGGGTCGCGCAGCGCGAACACGACACGGGCGACACCGGCCTCGATCAGGGCGACGGCGCAGGGGCCGGTGCGGCCGTCGTGGTTGCAGGGCTCGAGCGTGACGACGACGGTGGCGCCGGCGGCCGCGCCGGACGCCAGCTGCCGCAGCGCGTCGACCTCCGCGTGCGGGGTGCCCGCGCCGCGGTGGTACCCCTCGGCGAGCACCGCGCCATCGGCGGAGAGGAGCACGCAGCCGACCTGCGGATTGGAGCCGCCCGCCGGCCCGCGCGCGGCGACCTCGAGCGCGCGACGCATCGCGGTCTCGGTGCTCGTCGCGGTCATGCGGTCCTCGGTGCGGTCGGGGCGCTCCGGGGACTGGTCGATCGGTGGGAGCGCATCGTGCGCGCGACCACCCCGTGCTTCTCCCATCCAGACTGTGACTGTCGGTTCCGGAGTTCCACCGGATCGGCCCCGTCGTCGACGCCCCTCGCGGGGCGCTTCGGACGGGGTTCGCGGACTATGACCGCCGGTTCGGAATTGCACCGACCCCGGAGCACGTGTTCGTGTTGCTGCTTCTCTACCAGAACCCGGGGGTCGCGCGCCTATTCCCGCGTCGTCGGATGACGTCCTCGCCGCACCCCCACCGGATGCGCCGGCTCAGGGCAGCAGCGCCGACCGCGCGGGGGAGAGGTCGGCCAGCACGCCCTCGAGGCCGGGCACCGCGGACGGCGTGCCCAGCAGGTCGTCCGCGACGACTGCGGCGAGCGCCGCCGACGTCTGGATCCCGTAGCCGCCCTGACCCGCGAGCCAGTAGAAGCCGGGAACGGCGCCGTCACGGCCGACGACCGGGATCGCATCGGGCGCCAGGGTGCGCAGGCCCGTCCATGTCGTCGCGGCCTCGCGGAGGTCGAGGTCGGTCACGGCGTTCACGCGGTCGAGCACCCTCGCGACGACGTCGGCGCGGGGCTGCGCGTCCTCGGGCTCGCTCGGCTCGTCCTCGAGCGCCGACGCGAGCACGCCCGCGCCGCGGGGGCGGAAGTAGAACGTGTCGAGCGCGTCGGCCGCCATCGGCCATGCCGGGTCGATCGGCCTGCCCGCCGGCACCGCGACCGCGACCGTGCGCCGCAGCGGCGTCAGCCGCCGGGACGCGGCCCCGAACAGCGCCGCCACCGTCTCGACCCACGCGCCCGCCGCGTTCACGACGACGGGGGCCTCGACGACGGATCCGCCGGCCGTGAGCCGCCAGGCGTCGCCGACCTGCTCGGCGCGGACCACCCGGGTCGACGACAGGATCACGGCACCGGCGTCGACCGCGGCGGACCGGTACGCCTCGAGCAGCGCCGGCACGTCGACCTCGACGGCGGAGCGGTCGATCCCCGCGGCCTGCACCGCGTCCGGCCGGAGCGCCGGCAGCAGCCGGACCGCCTCCGCCGCGTCGAGCTCCTCGAGGCCGGCGACCGTCGCGAGCAGCTCGTCGAGGTGCGCCCGGTCGGGCGTCGTGGAGACCCAGAGCAGCGGGCGGGGCGTGAAGATCGGGCGGTCGAGCCGTTCGGCGATCGCCTGCACCCGCGGGATCGACGCGCCGGTGAGCCGGCGGACCGGCGCGGGGCCGTAGGTGGGCTGCATCTGCTCCGCCGAGCGGCTCGACGTGTGGTGGAAGAGCCGGGGCTCGGCCTCGAGCACGACGACGCGGGCGCGGCTCCCGACCGCTGCGGCGAGGGAGAGGCCGGCGATGCCGCCGCCGATGATCGCGATGTCCGTCGTGGTCGTCACGCCGCCTCCGTCCGCTCGAGGAGCAGGCCCGGCAGGTCGCCGAGTCCCGAGAGCGCCGGGACGCCGAGCCGGCGCGCCTCGGCCAGGTCGTCCTGGGGCGGTGCCGCGACCCCGCGGTCGAGCCAGACGCCCGTCATCCCGGCGACCGTGGCGCCGATCGCATCGGTGCGCAGACGATCGCCGACGTAGACGCACTGCTCGGGCGATGCGTCGAACCGCTCGGCCGCGATCCGGAAGATCCGCGGATCCGGCTTCGCGACCCCGAGCTCGCCCGACGTGACGACGTGCGCGAAGCGGTGCCCGATGCCGAGCGCGTCGAGCTTCGCGGTCTGGAAGACGAGGTCGCCGTTGGTGATGAGGCCGAATCGGACGCCCGGGATCGCGCGCTCGAGCGCGTCGAGGCAGGGAAGTGCGTCGTCGTGCAGCCGGAACGCCGCCCGGTACCGCTGCACCCACGCCCCGAACCAGGCGTCGGCCTCCGGGTCCACGAGGGCGTCGCCCGAGTCCGCGAGGAAGTCGCGCACGCGCGCCCGCCGCTGCCCCTGGTAGTCGAGCTCGCCGCTGAGGTACCGGTGGTAGTGGTGCTCCTCGAGCGCACGCCAGCGCGCCTGCTGCTCGGCCACGGCGTGCGCGTCGCCCGAGCGCTCCATCGCCGAAAGCGTCG
>DASYJR010000050.1:0-13168 GCA_035996305.1 Amnibacterium sp.
CGAACTCCAGAGGGTTGACGACGCGCACGAGCGGCTCTCTGCATATTTTTGCCTGGACGTGAGCAAGGCACGCCTCCTGGACGCGAACGACCATGACGTCACGCCAGCCGCGCGGCCGAGCCGGCAGACCGTCGTCGTGACATTTGGCCTCTCTGGAAGCAACATCGTTGTCCAATCGAGCGAGCCATGGTCAGGTTCGTCCATCTGCTAGCTCTCGGCGGCGTCATTGCTGCTTCGGCCCTAGTTCCTGACGCAGCATTTGCCGGCGGGGGCACGTGCGGAGCTGACGCGATCGTCACATTCACCTGCACCGGCTCCTCCGACGGCACCGGCGTCGTCGTCACCGGCACGCAGACGGGGCATCAGCCCGGGTCGGGTGGCACGGCTGGCGGCGCCGACCACGGCCGACCCCTCACGCCGGGGGAGCTGCAGGCGTTGCTGAACCAGCTGTGCGCGGGCAACGGCGACTGCGGCCCGCAGCGGGGCCCGACGGTGCTGAATCCGCTGCTGCTGCCGGGCGCCCCCGGCGCTCCCGCCGCGGGCGTCGGCGCGCAGGTCGTCACCGCGGCCGACGTGGCCCGCTTCCTGCCCGCCATCGGGGCGCTGCACTCGGAACCGAGGGGCTGGGCCGTCGTCGGCGTGCCGGCGAACTTCTGGGCCGAGGTGACCGCCGCGACCGTCGACGGCACCCTGCTCGGCGCACCGGCCGAGGTGCGATTCACTCCGCGGCTCTTCCGCTGGATGTACGGCGACGGCTCCGCCCACGCCACCGCGACCCCCGGAGCGACCTGGGCCGCGCTCGGCCAGCAGGAGCTCACGGCCACCGCGACCAGCCACACGTACACCGCCCGCGCGATCCGGCAGGCACAGGTCGAGGTCGTGTACTCGGCCGAGTACCGAGTGGGGGCCGGTCCGTGGCTCCCGGTGGTCGGGGCGGTCACCGGCACGAGCCCGCCGACGCCGATGCTCGTGGTCACCGAGCGCACGGTGCTGACGCCGCCGTCCTGATCGGCGTCAGAGGCGGCCGGCCGCCTTCAACGCGAGGTAGCGGTCCGCGAGCGCGGGCGGCAGGTCCTCGGGGGGTGCGCTGACGACCTCCGCGCCCATCCGCCGGACCGCTGCGGCCAGGCGTGCGGTCTCGAGCAGGCTGCGCTCCGCCGCTGCCGCCAGATAGACGGCGTCGCGATCGCCGCGATCGGTCGTCATCGACACGACGGCCGGATCCGCGACGGAGGCGATCACCACCGTGTGCCGGCTCGTGAGCTGCGGCAGCGTGGTCAGCAGCCCCCGGGCGCTGCCGGCGCCCTCGAGCGAGGTGACCAGCACGACGAACGCGTGCTGCGACGTGAGGGCGCGGATCTGTCCCGGCACCGACGTCCAGTCCGTCTCGAGCAGCTCCGGCTCGACCGGCGCCATCGCCTCCACCATCCGGTGCAGCACCTCCGCGGACGACGCGTCGTGCACGCGGGACCGGATCCGTCGGTCCCAGACGAGCAGGTCCACACGGTCGCCCGCCCGGGTGGCGAGGGCGGTGAGCAGCAGCGTGGACTCGAAGGCGGTGTCGAGCCGCGTCTCGTCCGCGATCCGGGCGGCGGCGGTGCGGCCGGAGTCGACGACGATCACGACGCGGCGGTCCCGCTCCGGGCGCCACGTGCGCACCATGAGGCGCTGGCCCGCGCCCGGGAGCGCCGGGTTCCGGGCGGTCGCGCGCCAGTCGATGGACCGCACGTCGTCGCCGCGCACGTACTCCCGCAACGAGTCGAACTCGGTGCCCTGCCCGCGCACCTGCAGCAGCGTGCGGCCGTCGAGCTCGCGCAGCCGCGCAAGGCGTGACGGCAGGTGCCGGCGGGAGTTGAACGGCGGCAGCACCCGAACGGCGCCGGGCGCGACGAGGGTCGCCTGCCGGCCCGCGGTCCGCAGCGGCCCGAGCGAGCGGACGGTCACCCGCTCGCTGCGCCGCTCCCCGCGCCGCGTGGGCGTCAGGGTCGTGACGAAGGCGCGTCGCTCACCGACCGGCAGGTCGAGCGGCCAGCGGGACGGTACGGCGCCCGCCGAGGGCGTCCAGGCATCACGCACGAGGCCCCGGATCCGCCTCCGTCCCGCGTTGGTGAGAAGTAGCGTCGCCCGCACGGGCTCGCCGAGCCGCACCGCGTCGGGCAGCTCGCGCTCGACGCGGATCCGCCGGGGTGACGAGGCCGCCAGGAGGTCGATCGCGACGAGCAGCACCACGAGTGCGAGCCACGCGAGCAGCGTGCCGACCGCCCAGGCCGGCCCGAAGCCGCCGAGCACCACGAGGGGCACGAGCCCGACGAGCAGCAGGAGCGGCACCCGCCCGGTGATCACCACGAGCGCCGGTCCCCTCCCCGCACACTTGCCACTTTCTGCCCCTTCCGGCGGCGTTTGAGGGCGGAAAGTGGCAAGTGTGCGGTGGTGGGGGAGGTCACAGGGGGACCTGCACGTTCGCGATCACGCTGCGCAGCACCGCGTCGACCGAGACGCCCTCGAGCTCCGCCTCCGGACGCAGGCGGATGCGGTGCCGCAGCACCGGCAGCGCCATGTCCTGCACGTGGTCCGGGGTGAGGGCCGACGCGCCGCGCAGCCACGCCCACGCCCGGGACGCGGCGAGCAGCGCCGTCGCTCCGCGGGGTGAGACGCCGAGCTGCACGCTCGGCGCGTTCCGGGTGCCGCGCACCAGGTCGACCACGTAGCCGAGCAGGTCCGGCGCGACCTGCACCTGCCGCACCGCGGCGCGCGCCTGCACGAGATCCTCCGGCCGCAGCACCGGCCTCAGGCCCGCGCCCGCCAGGTCGCGCGGATCGAAGCCCGCGGCGTGCCGGGACAGCACCTCGACCTCCTCCTCCCGAGGCGGCAGGTCGAGCACGAGCTTCATCAGGAACCGGTCGAGCTGCGCCTCCGGCAGGGAATAGGTGCCCTCGTACTCGACCGGGTTCTGTGTCGCGGCCACGAGGAACGGTTCCGGCAGCTTGCGCGAGACGCCGTCGACGGTCACCTGCCGCTCCTCCATCGCCTCGAGCAGCGCCGACTGCGTCTTCGGCGGCGTGCGGTTGATCTCGTCCGCCAGCAGCAGGTTGGTGAACACGGGGCCGGCCCGGAAGTCGAACCTGCCGGAGCCGGCGTCGAACACCGTCGAACCCGTCACGTCGCCGGGCATGAGGTCGGGCGTGAACTGCACGCGGGTCGTCCGCAGGTCGAGCGACGCGGACAGCGACCGCACCAGCAGCGTCTTCGCCACGCCCGGCACCCCCTCGAGCAGCACGTGGCCGCGCGCGAGCAGGGCGATGATCAGGCCGGTCACGGCCGCGTCCTGCCCGACCACGGCCTTGCCCACCTCCGTGCGGACGGCGGCGAGGCGGATGCGGAGGTCGTCGGTCATCTGGAGGTTCCGTTCTGCGGGGCGGATCGGGAGGCGTCGGGCCGCACGGCGGCGCTGACCGCCGCCTCCAGCCGCGCGAGGTCGTCGGAGAGGCGCACGAGGTCGCGGTCGGAACGCGGCTCGGTGTCGAGGAGGATGGCGCGGATCTCACCCCGCGGCCGCTGGAGCGCGCTCGCCGCGGCTGTCGCGACGTCGTCGACCGTCGCGAGCCGGGACAGGCCGAGCGCGGGCGCGAGACGGCCGATCGTGCCGATCCGCAGCGCATCCGCCGCCCGCAGCCGTGCGCCGGTGCGCTGGTAGAGCCGGGCGCGCCCCTCGACCGTCTCCCGCGAGCGCACGACGACCGGCAGGCGCTCGACGACGAGCGGACCGAGTCGCCGGCCGCGCCAGAACGCCGCCGCGAGACCTCCGGCGAACAGCAGCAGCACGAGCGGCGTCACCCACGCCGGCGTGAGCTGCTGGAGGGTGACGTGGCCGCCGATCGAGGGGTCGAGCGGATCCGGCCGGTACCAGACGAGCCGGCGGTGGGCGCCGAGGGCGTTCAGCGCGACCGCGGCGTTGCCGGCGGTGGTGATGTGGGCGTCGTCGAATGCGGTGCCGTCGGCGAGCAGCACGACCTGGGTGCGGCCGGTGGTCCCGGAGACGAGCTGGCCTGTGCCGGAGGCGTCGGTGAAGCAGGTCGTGGCACCGCCCCCGATCACGTGGAGCGACTGCGAGACGTCCGCGAGGGCCATCGTGCCGGCCCGCTGGGCGATGGGGTCCGTGCAGCCGGCCGTGGCCGTGCGACCGTTGGGCGCGCCCGCCTCGCGAGCGGCGGGCAGCACGACGCCGAGGGCCACGACGCCGGGATGCACCACGACGAGGCGCGGGGCTCGGGGCAGCAGCGAGCGCCAGCCCGCGGTCGGCACGAGGCCGTCGGCGTCGTCAACGAGGAGCGTCTCGGTACCGCGCGGCACGTCCGCGAGCCGCGACACCCGGGTGACGGCGACGCCCTGCTGCTCGAGCACCGAGCGGAGCGCCTGCGCGCCGGCCGCGGCGGGGTTGTCGGGGCCGAACGGCGTCCCGGCGTTGATGCCGCCCGCCGTGAACAGGCCGAGAAGGGCGAGCACCACGACCACGATCCCCACCACGGCGGCGAACCGGAGGCGCCGCACGGCCTGCCGGACGGTCGGGGTGGCCGCCGGCGTGACCTCGGTGGCGGTCATCGGGGCGGGGCCGCCGCGTCCTCGAGCAGCGGATGCGCCGCCGCGAGGCGGTCGTCGAGCGCTGCGACGGCCTCGGCCTCGGCGCGCTTCGCGGCTCGGCCGGCATAGCGGACGTCGTCGAACACGGCTGCGGCGGCGTCGAGCTCCCGCTGCCGGTCGGGGAAGGCCTGCGCCGCGCGCCGCGCGAAACCGGTGGCGGTCGTGCCGGGGAAGACCGTGAGGACCGTCCGCTCGTCGAGGCCCCGCGCGAGCCCGCGGAACCGTTCGAGGACCGCGGTCGACCAGTCGCCGGCCGCCGAGGCCGCCGCCGCGGACCGGCGCAGCTCGTCGGCGGTCCGCCGGTCGTCGTCACCGAAGAGGCCCGTCGCCATGCGGCTGCGGCGGTTCAGTCGCGGCACCCCGAAGAGCACGAGTGCGACGACGAGCAGCGCCACGACCACGACCAGTGCGGCGACGAGCAGCACCGGCGGGGCCACGGACGTCTTCGACGTGAACAGGCTCTGGAACCACTGCAGCACCGCCTGCGCCACGATGTCGAACGGGGTGGGCTTCGCCGCCTGGTACGGCGCCTTCGCGAGCTCCTGCTCGAGCCACTGCCGCGCCTGGTCGCCGCCCGGCTGCACGGGCACGGCCGCTGGGAGGGCTCCGATCACTTCGCCGCCGGCTCGAACGGATCCGGGCCGCCCTGCTCGACCACGCGCTGCAGCTCGAGGTCGAGCCCCTCCCGACGGATGCGCCGGTCGAGGTAGGTGAGCGCGAACGCCGATACCTGCGCGACGACGCCGATGCCCTGCACCAGGGAGGTGACGATGGTGGCGGGGATCGACGTGATGAGCGTCGTCTGCAGGATCACCGTCGGATCGGTGGCGTTCCCGGCGTCGGGGAACAGGAGGCCGCCCACGGCGCCGCCGATGAGGCTGAAGGGGATGCTCACGATCTGGCCGGCGACGCCGACCATCACGAGCACGAGCACGTAGATGCCGAGCGTGCGCCAGAACGCGCCGCGCATGAGCACCCACGACCGGCCGATGGCCGCGAAGACGCCGAGCCCCTCGAGCACGACGGCGCTCGGCACCGTGGCGAGCTTCACGATCAGGAATCCGACGCCGGCGACGAACCCGAGGCCGCCGAGCACACCGACGAGCACGGCGGTCACGACCCCGGCCACGGTGCCGGTGAGGGCGATCCCGGTCACGAGCAGGGCCAGCGCCACGATGACGACGATCTCGACGGCGGCGACGAGCACCCCGAATGCGATGAGCGGCCGGATCGACCGCATCGCCCGGCGCAGCACCGCGCCGGCGCCGGGCCGCTCGCCGAGGGCGCCGCGGGCGACCGCGAGGGTCAGCATGCCCTGCAGGATCGCGGTGCCGAAGATCCCGATCGCGGCGACGACGAGGCCGCCGAGCGCGCCTTCGGCGATCACACCGGCGGCGATGGCGCCACGGTCGGCGGCGCTCGCCTGCTGCAACCGGCCCACCGCGGAGACGCCCACCACGCTGAAGAGCGCGAGCGTGAGGCCCACCTGCACGATGTTGACGATCAGCGTGGGCACGATCGTCGCTCGCGGGTTGTAGCGGAGCACCCCGAACGAGGCGCCGAGCAGCTGCCCGAACGAGAGCGGATGCAGAGGGACCAGGCCCGGCTTCGGCGGGGGCACGTAGGCGCCTGGGGCGGCGTACACAGGAAGCTGCCGGCCGTACCCGGGCTGCCCCGGATCGGCGGGCGGCCCCGGAGCGGCGGGCGCGGGAGGTGTCCAGCCCGGGATCCGCTCACCGTACCGGGGCGGTTCCTCCGGGTGCCGGCGCAGCCCGTCGTCGTCCCGGCCGCCGGACGGTGAAGCCCATTCGTCCCCCTGATCAGCCATGACGCAACTCTCGCACGTCGGGCCCCGGGGTCGTGGGAGGCGGGCGTGATACCCGGATTCGGGCGGCTGAGGCACTACGCTGAGCCCACTTCCGCGCACCCGAGCGCGAAGCGGCTCAAGGAGAACTCGAGGCATGAGCGGGCGCATCCTCGTCGTCGATGACGACACGGCGCTGTCCGAGATGATCGGCATCGTGCTGCGCACCGAGGGGTTCGACCCGGTGTTCTGCGCCGACGGCGCGAAGGCGCTCGGAGCGTTCCACGGCGCGAAGCCCGATCTGGTGCTGCTCGACCTCATGCTGCCGGGCGTCGACGGCATCCAGGTGTGCCGCGAGATCCGCGCGGAGAGCGGGGTGCCGGTGATCATGCTCACGGCGAAGTCCGACACGACCGACGTCGTCCTCGGCCTCGAGTCCGGCGCGGACGACTACGTCGTGAAGCCCTTCGATCCGAAGGAGCTCGTCGCCCGGATCCGCACCCGGCTGCGGCCGGTCCCCGCGGTCGCGGGCAGCCGCCTTCGCATCGGCGACCTCGTCGTCGACGCGGCCGGCCACGAGGTGCTCCGCGGCGAGACGCACATCCAGCTGACCCCCCTCGAGTTCGATCTGCTGCACACCCTGGCCGCGAAGCCCCACCAGGTGTTCACGCGCGAGATGCTGCTCGAGCAGGTGTGGGGCTACCACTACAAGGCGGACACCCGGCTGGTGAACGTGCACGTGCAGCGCCTGCGCGCGAAGGTCGAGGTCGACCCCGAGAACCCGAAGATCGTGACCACGGTGCGCGGGGTCGGCTACCGCGCTGGCGCGGCCGTCTGACGCGGATGTCCTCCGGCGCCACCGCCGGGCGGCCCCTCCCCGGCACCCGCCTCCTACAGGCACGGCGGGCCGCGACGGCGCCCGTGCACCTCTGGCGGCGGTCGCTGCGGGTGCGCACCGTGGCGGTCACCGTGCTGCTCAGCACGGTCGCGCTGTTGGTGGTCGGCGAGGTGCTCTCCGTCAGCATCTCCGGCGGCCTCTACAAGGACCGGGTGCATCAGGTGCTCGGCTTCTCCGCGCGCGCCGACACCGCCGCCCAGAAGGTGCTCGGCACGGCGACCGCGTTCGATCCGACGACCCTCGGGGCGCTGCAGCAGAACGCCATCGAGCAGGCGCGCACCGCCGCGGGCACGCCGACCGGTCTCGCCTGGCAGAGCAGCCCCGGCCAGTCCGGCAGCGTGCTGCCGCAGGCCGGGATTCCCGGCGGGGTCGAGGCGGTGATCTCGCCCGACCTGAAACGGGCCGTCGAGAACGCCCCGACGGGTCAGCACTGGCAGGCTGTCGCGCTGCCCTCCGGCCCCGGCCAGGTGCATCCCGGCGTCGTCGTCGGCGAACCGCTGCAGGTCGGCGGCAACCAGTACGAGCTCTACCTCGTCTACGACCTCTCGGACGTGCAGGCCACCCTCGACTTCGTGCAGCGCACGCTGCTGATCGGCGGTGCCGCGCTGCTGCTGCTCATCGGCGCGGTCACGACCGTCGTCGTCTCGCTCGTCGTGCGCCCGATCAAGGAGGCCGCGCTCGTGTCCGAGGAGCTCGCCGACGGGCGGCTCGAGCAGCGGATCCCCGAGCGGGGCGAGGACGTCGTCGCGACGCTCGCGAGATCGTTCAATCGGATGGCGGACGGCCTGCAGCGCCAGATCACGCAGCTCGCCAACCTGTCGCGGGTGCAGCAGCGGTTCGTGTCCGACGTCTCGCACGAGCTCCGCACGCCGCTCACGACCATCCGCCTCGCGAGCGACGTGCTCTACGACGGCCGCCGGGCGCTCGACCCGCCCGCGGCGCGATCCGCCGAGCTGCTCCGCGACCAGGTGGAGCGCTTCGAGGCGCTGCTCGGCGACCTGCTCGAGATCAGCAGGATGGACGCGCAGGCGGCCGACGTCGCGGGGGAGCCGACGAACCTCGTCGAGCTCGCCAGGGAGGCCATCGACGCGCTCGCGAACCTCGCCGAGGAGATGGGCACCCCCGTGCGGCTCGTGACCCCCGGCGGCCACGTGGAGATCGAGGTGGATGCGCGGCGCATCGCGCGGATCGTCCGCAACCTGCTCGCGAACGCCATCGAGCACGGCGACGGGCGCCCCATCGTCGTCACCGTCGACAGCTCGGCGACGGCGGTCGGCCTCGGCGTGCGCGACCACGGCGCCGGCATGCCCCAGCACCACGCCGACCGGGTGTTCGACCGGTTCTGGCGGGCGGATCCGTCCCGGCAGCGGCGGATCGGCGGCACCGGCCTCGGACTCGCGATCAGCCTCGAGGACGCGCTGCTGCACGGCGGCAGCCTCGAGGTGTGGAGCCGAGAGGGCGACGGCACGAACTTCGTGCTCACCCTGCCGCGCTCGCCCGACGCGCCGATGATCGGTCGGCCCGTGCCGATCGAGCCCGCGGACGCCCTCCCGTCGGCCGCGGAGGCCGCGACCCATCGGCCGCCGACGGGCCGGCTCCCGGTGGTCCGGCGATGACGCGGCGCTGGGCGGTCGCCGTGGCGACCGTGCTCGTGCTGCTGCTCGCCGGCTGCGCGGGCATCCCCACCGCGGGCGACGTGCAGGTCGGGCCGACCCAGGATGCGAAGAACCAGGACGTGGTGCTCGTCCCGTATCCGCCGGCGGAGAACGCGAGCCCCACGGACATCGTGCAGGGCTTCCTGACCGCCGCCATCGGGCAGCAGGACGACTACGGCGTGGCCCGTGGCTTCCTCACCCCGGCGCTGCAGAAGACGTGGCATCCGGATGCCCGCGTGCTCATCCACGACCAGGCGTGGCAGGTGAAGGTCGTCTCGGACACGTCCGTGGTCGTGACCGTCCCGACCACCGCGGAGGTCGATGCGGAGGGCGTCTACACCGGTTACTCCGCGCCCCGCAGCCTCCCCGTGCCGTTCAGTCTCGCCCGGGTCGGCGGCCAGTGGCGCATCGCGAAGACGCCCGACGGGATCGTCCTCGGCACGAACTACTTCGGCAGCCTCTTCACCCCCAGGCCGGTGTCGTACTTCGACCCCCGATGGGCACAGACCGTGCCCGACCTGCGGTGGTTCCCGGCCCGCAGGATCACGCCGACGCGCGTCGTGCAGGCGTTGCTGGCCGGCCCCGCCGCGCCGATCGCGCCGCCCGTGACCGCCAGCGCGTTCCCACGCGGAACGACCGTCAAGGGTGTGCGGACGGCCGGAGGCGTCGCGACCGTCGACCTCGACACCGGCTCGGAGCTGCCGTCGCTGACCGCGCTCACGCGGATGCGCGCGCAGCTCAGGGACTCCCTGGTCGACCTGCGCGGCATCCAGGAGGTGCAGATCTCGATCGGCGGGCATGCGCAGCACGCGCCGACCCTGCCGACCGTCAGCGCGCCGCCGCCGGGGGCCCTGGTGCTGCATAAGGGCGTGGTGGGGACGTACACCGGCTCCGACTTCCGGGCCGAGCCGACCCTCGGGCGCCAGATCGCCGCGACCACCCCGCTGGGCGGCACCGTCTCGTTGTCGCAGAAGATCGCCGCCGTGCGCACGCACTCGGGGGTCGCGGTGGTGACGCCGACGGCGACGCGCCTGGTGGACCGCCGGCCGGGCCTGCTCGATCCGACCCTCGACGAGGGCGGGTGGGCGTGGTCCGTGTCCGCCGGCGATCCGAACGCGTGGAAGGCCTTCGATTCCCGCGGGCACGCCGTGTCCGTCGCCGTGACGATGCAGGGCGTCGTGTCGATCACCGCGATCGAGGTCTCCACCGACGGCACCCGCATGCTCGTGCTGGCCACCACGGATCGCGGCCCGATCGCGTTCGTCGCCGGCATCGTGCGCGACGCGTCCGGGACGCCGCTCGCCTTGACGAGCGAGCGGTACGAGGTCGAGGTGCCGGCCTCGACGACGGCGCTCGACGCGACGTGGGTCGACGTGGCGGGCTCGTCCGTCGCGATCCTGGCGCAGGACGACACCGGGGACAGCGTGACCGTGCAGCAGCTCGGCGGCCTGCCGAGCACCGTCGGCCGGCTCTCCATGGCCGACACCCTCGTCGGGGCGACCGGACTCAAGGACCTCCGCGCGCGACTGCAGAACGGATCGATCGCCGAGCTGGCCGGGACGCTGTGGGCGAGCGGGCCGGCCGAGGCCGCCGACGTGCTGTTCGTGCAGCGCTGACGGCTCCTCCCCAGCCCGGTCGGCGGATCCCTGGGGGACGTTCCCGGGACCTGAGGACCCGGCGGTGGGACCGGATCCGGCACCCTCACCGGATGACCGCCGCCCGACCACCGATCGCTGCGGCGCTCCGCGGGCGGGTCGCCGCCGCGCTCGGGGCGCTGCAGGAGCTCGTGCTGCCCGTGCCGTGCACGGGCTGCGGATCCGTCGGGCCCCCGATCTGCCGCGACTGCGGAGCGGCGCTCGCGCCGGTGCCCGCGCTGCGCCGGGTCGGCGACCCGCCGTTGCCGGTCTGGAGCGGTCTCGCCTACGAGGGGGTGGCGCGGAGCGTGCTGCTCGCGTTCAAGAACGAGGGGCGCACCGAGCACGGGGCGCCGCTCGCCATCGCGCTCCGCGCTGCCCTCGACGCGGCGCTGCCGGCGCTCGGGGCCGAGCCGGTCGCGCTCGTGCCCATGCCGGCGACGATCCGGTCGTCCCGCGACCGCGGATACGACCCCGTGCGCGTCGTGCTGCGGCGCGCGTCCCTCCCGCCCCTGCGGCTGCTGCGGCTGGAGCGCCGCGCTGCCGATCAGCGCGTGCTCGGCAGGGACGACCGGCTGCGGAACGTCGCGGGCAGCATGCGCAGCAGACACGCCGACGGGATGCGGGTGGTGCTCGTCGACGACGTCGTGACCACCGGCGCCACGCTGACGGAGGCGGCGTGCGCGGTGCGAGCGGCGGGCGGCACCGTGCTCGGCGCCATCACGGTCGCGAGCACGTCGCGGCGCTCGGCCCGCTCCTGAACGGGTTGATGGAAACAGGAGACAAATCGAAGGGCGAGTGTCTAGGGTGCGTCTACGGCGTAACGGAAGACCGTTCACGGGCCCTGGAACACGGGCCGCCAGCTCCGGGCCGGCGACCTGCAGGGTGACGCAGGGCGGCGCGCCCGAGCAGGGGAGCAACGGCATGGACATCACGCTCATCGGCCGCAACGTGGGGATCACGGAGCAGTTCCGGTCGTACGCCGAGGAGAAGGCGGACCGGGTCGCCAACCTGGCGGATCGTGCACTGGCCCTCGAGATCCGGCTGTGCCGGCATCACGAGACCAACGGCACCGCCGGCGACGATCGAGTGGAGATGACCCTGATCGGTCCCGGTCCGGTCGTGCGCGCCGAGGCCGGCGGGGCGGACAAGTTCGCCGCGTTCGACGGCGCGCTGGCGAAGCTGATGGAGCGGATCCGGCGGGCGAAGGACCGCAAGAAGGTGCACCGCGGGCACGGGGAGCGCCTCACCAGCCTGCGGAAGGCGAGCACCGAGGGCTTCGCCGGTGTCGGCGTCGTGCCGGCCGACGGCGACTCGATGATCTGGGCGGAGACCGGTGGTGAGCAGCCGCCGACGCTGCCCAGCGACGAGGAGCCGGGCGACGAGTACGGCTCCGAGGAGGACTACACCCCGGTCGTGCTGCGCCGGAAGCGCTTCGCCGCCGAGCCGATGACCGTCGACGACGCCCTGTACCGGATGGAGCTCGTCGGGCACGACTTCTACCTGTTCGTCGACAAGGACACGAACGCGGCGAGCGTCGTGTACCGGCGAATCGGATGGAACTACGGCGTGATCAGCCTCGACGGTGAGCAGCAGGCCGCGGACGACCCGGCGGGTGCCGGGGCCTCCGTCGGATCCGCGGACCGCGAGCTGCAGGAGGCCGCCGCGGTCTGAGCCGCCAGCATCCCGGCCGGTCGGCCGGGGGACCGGGATCGCGTCCTCCGGTTGACCGGCCGCTCCCTGCGGGGGCTGTACCGTTGAGGGTTGATCCACGCACGCCCGACGTCAGGAGATCGTGTGGTTTCGGTGCTCGAGAAGGCGCTCCGCGTCGGTGAAGGTCGCGTCCTGCGCCGGCTTCAGCGGATCGTCGGCCAGGTCAACCACCTCGAGGAGGACTTCCGGCACGTCACCGACGAGGAGCTCCGCCACGAGACCGTGGAGCTCCGTGAGCGGTACGCGAACGGGGAGAGCCTCGACGACCTGCTGCCCGAGGCGTTCGCCGCGGTGCGCGAGGCTGCGAGCCGCACCATCGGCCTGCGCCCGTTCGACGTGCAGGTGATGGGCGGGGCCGCCCTGCACCTCGGCAACATCGCGGAGATGAAGACCGGCGAAGGCAAGACCCTCGTGGCCACCATGCCGGCCTATCTGAACGCGATCGCATCGCGCGGCGTGCACGTCGTCACGGTGAACGACTACCTCGCCTCGTACCAGTCGGAGCTGATGGGGCGCGTCTTCCGCGCCCTCGGCATGACGACCGGCGTGATCCTCTCCGGGCAGACGCCGGAGCAGCGCCGCGAGCAGTACCAGGCCGACATCACCTACGGCACGAACAACGAGTTCGGCTTCGACTACCTCCGCGACAACATGGCGTGGCAGCCGGCGGAGCTCGTGCAGCGCGGCCACTACTTCGCCATCGTCGACGAGGTGGACTCGATCCTCATCGACGAGGCCCGCACTCCACTCATCATCTCCGGCCCGGCATCGGGCGAGGCGAACCGGTGGTTCGCGGAATTCGCGAGCCTCGCGACGAAGCTTGTGC
>DASYJR010000051.1:0-3186 GCA_035996305.1 Amnibacterium sp.
CGTCGCCACCGGCGTGATCGCCGGGCTCGGGGTCGACGGCTACCGGCTCGCGCTGCAGTACGTGGCCGCCAGGATCGGCTCCGCCGCCGGCGCGTAGACTGTCGGGTCGGCCCGGCGCCCCCGGACCGCTTTCGACCCGCAGGGAGCATCCACATGGCGACCACCGCCGACATCCGCAACGGCATCGTGCTGAACATCGACGGCCAGCTCTGGAACGTCGTCGAGTTCCAGCACGTGAAGCCCGGCAAGGGCGGCGCGTTCGTGCGCACCAAGCTGAAGAACGTGGTCACCGGCAAGGTCGTCGACCGCACGTACAACGCCGGCACGAAGGTCGACGTCGAGAACGTCGACCGCCGCGACTACCAGTTCCTCTACCGCGACGGCGACGACTTCGTCTTCATGGACACCACGAGCTACGAGCAGCTGCCGGTCCCGGCCGCCACGGTCGGCACTGCCGCGAACTACCTGCTCGAGAACCAGACCGCGACGATCGCGATGAACAACGACAACCCGCTCTACGTCGAGCTGCCCGCGTCCGTCGTGCTCGAGGTCACCTACACCGAGCCGGGCCTCCAGGGCGACCGCTCGTCGGCCGGCACGAAGCCGGCGACGCTGGAGACGGGCACCGAGATCCAGGTGCCGCTCTTCCTCGAGACCGGCACGAAGGTCAAGGTCGACACCCGCACGGGCGACTACCTCGGCCGCGTGAGCTGACGTGTCCGCCCGCACGAAGTCGCGCAAGCGTGCCCTCGACGTGCTGTTCTCGGCGGACGTGCGCGGCGACTCGCAGGCCGACGCGCTCGCCGCCGAGCAGCAGCGCGCCCTCGCCCGCCCCGAGCGTGCGTCGAGCTGGCCGTACGCCCGGGAGATCGTGCAGGGCGTGATCGACCATGCGGCCGAGATCGACGGCGCCATCACCGAGCACGCCACGGCGTGGCCGATCGATCGGATGCCCGCCGTCGACCGCGCGCTCCTCCGCATCGCGGTGTGGGAGATCCGCTACAACCCCGACGTGCCGGCCCCGGTGGCGATCGACGAGGCCGTCGAGCTCGCGAAGGAGCTCTCGACGGACGACAGCCCTCGGTTCGTCAACGGTCTCCTGCACGCGATCGCGGCGGGCTCCGAGCCCCTTCCGGGCCGGGGCGCCGCGGCGGATGCCTGACCCGTCCGACGAGGACGTCCTCGCCGCCCTGCGTTCCGCGCCCCCGGACGCCGTCGACCGACTGCGGCTGGCCGTCGGCGACTACCGGTCGGCGACCGGCCCGCTGGTCCAATGGCGCGGCGGGCGCGACCCCGCCGGCACGGCGTCCGCCGACTCCGCCTACCCGGTCTACGACGACCGGGTCTGGGAGCTGCTGGGTGCCCTGCAGGCCGTCGGTGCGTTCGTGGTCTTCGACTGGATGCACTGGAAGCGGGCCGCGGTCGTCCGGGACGTGCGGCTCGCCTCCTCCGCCCCGGTCGCCGACCTCGCACGGCTCGTCACGGTGCTGCTGCGCGGCGAGCGGTTCGGCGACGGCGTGATCGCGGGCGCGGTCGAGGCGGGCGTCCTGCCGATCCTCGCGGAGCGGGTGCTCGGGTTCCTCGACGACCGGGACGTCACTCCGCGGCGGTGAGGACGACGCCCACCGTGAGCGCCCAGACCGGGCGCTCCGTCGTGGTGATCGTGCAGGTGAAGCGGTGCAGCGGCTTCGGGCTCTCGGCGAGCACGAGCGGGGGCAGCCCGGCGCCGCAGGTGAGCACGGTCTCCGACCCGTCGGAGAGGCGGATCGTGACCGTGCCGCTCCCGCCGCATTCCGCGGCGAGGAAGACGTGCTGCCCTTGCGCATCGAGCTGGACGCCGACGGCACCGCTGGTGCTCGTGAACGTGGCGAGCACGGGGCCGGGAACCGGCGGCGGCTCGATGCGCACGGGGGTCGTGTCCGTGCTCGAGGGGGGCGCCGCCGGGGCGGCGGGCGCCGTTCGCGCGGCGAGCACGGAGCCGAGCACGAGCGCCGCGCCGACCCCGCACGCGGCGCCGACCACGACCCACCGGTGGTGCCGGTGGGTCGGCGGGGCCGCAGGAAGGCGACCGGCCGTCACGGGCCGTGGCCGGTCCGCGACCGGAGCCGGCGGGAGCGCCGTCAGCGCCGCCAGCGCCACCGCGTACGCCTCGACCGCCTCCGGGGTGCTGTCGGGGCCGTAGACCGCGCGCCGGAGGCCTGCGAGACGCTCCTCGGCCTCCATCGAGCGGTGCGGATCCACCGTCGCTCCCTCCGTCGGGATGCCTGCCATCCTCCGCCCGCGACGCCCCGGCGGCCAGCATCCTCAGCCGATCAGCGGGCGTCCGAGCGGGGCGATAGGCTCGTGGCCGATCACCTTTAAGGACCGTCCAGTGAGGCGGGGAAGGAGGTCGGATGCCTCCGCGCACCCTCCTGCAGGCCGACGACGTCCGCCGTGCGATCGTCCGCATGGCCCACGAGCTCGTGGAGAGCACCCCCGACGGCGCGCGTCTGCTGGTGCTCGGCATCCCGACCCGCGGCGCGGTGCTCGCCCGCCGGCTGGCCGACGCGATGAGCGGGGTGGTCGGCGCCCCCGTCGCGGTGGGCACGCTCGACGTGACGCTCTACCGCGACGACCTCGGCTCGCAGCCGACCCGGCCGACGGGCCGCACGGAGGTGCCCGCCGACGTCGACGGGGCCGTCGTCGTGCTCGTGGACGACGTGCTCTTCTCCGGGCGGACCGTGCGGGCGGCGCTCGACGCGCTCACCGCCCTCGGCCGCCCCGCGATCGTTCGCCTCGCGGTCCTCGTCGACCGGGGGCACCGCGAGCTGCCGATCCGGCCGGACTCCGTCGGCCGCAACCTGCCGTCGGCGAAGACCGAGCGGATCCGCGTGCAGCTGACCGAGATCGACGGCACGGACGGGGTGACCATCGAATGAGCGAGCACCTGCTCTCCACGCGGGGCCTGGGTCGCGACGGCGGCGTCGCGCTGCTCGACATCGCCGAGGACATGGCCGACACGCAGCGGCGCAGCGTCAAGAAGCTGCCGACCCTGCGCGGGACCACGATCGTGAACCTCTTCTTCGAGGACTCGACCCGCACCCGGATCTCCTTCGAGGCGGCGGCGAAGCGGCTCTCCGCCGACGTGATCACCTTCAGCGCGAAGGGCTCGTCGGTCTCGAAGGGGGAGAGCCTGCAGGACACGGC
>DASYJR010000052.1:0-33506 GCA_035996305.1 Amnibacterium sp.
GCGAGCCGTGTTCCACTCGGGGAACGCCGCCTTGCCCCGCGCGATCTCGACAGCCATCCGTCCGTGATCGTGGTGCTGCCAGACGTCCAGGCCACTGCTACCCCAGGACCCGTCGTAGTTGAACCCGAAAACCTCGCTGCTGTTCATGCCAGGGCTCTGCCTCTCTGCGTGTGGTGCGTCCGTGCACGATCACCGGCGATCGCCAGGCGGATCGGAGCGCGACCTCTCGTCGGCGCGGCGATCCTGCACCCGGCCACTCGATCATGTCCGCCGAACCGGGACAAGCCGACCGTCCCGAGCGACGGTTCGGTCCGTCGGCGGAGTCAGTGACCCCCGTTCTGGGGCGCGACAGGGCCGTGTCTCGCGCGGGTGTTCGTCGGGCGCTGAATTAGACCTGGTTGCGTGGAACCGCTTGGAGCCGTGCTCGTCGTCGCAGGTGGCGTGATCGCGTTCGGGGCGCTCGTGTCGCTCGCCGTGGTCGCCGTGGTCGGCGCGGGACCACGGTGGCATGCCGGCCCTCGCTACCACCGCGGCGGAGTCCCCGGCGCCCCGGGTGCCGGCCCGAGTCAGGTGGCCGGTCGTGGACGGTCGGAGCATGCCTTCGCACTCGGCCGCGACCTGCTCGGCCGCACACGGGGCCGACGCGTCGCGCACGGCCTTGGCGGCGCGCGTCACCTGCTCGCCTTCGTCCAAGGTCGCTGATCGGCTCGGCCTGCTCGGTTCGATGAGGTCACGGCGGATCCGCCGATCCACGGGCCTAACCGCGTCGAAGGGCTTCGGTCCAGAGCTCCTGCTCGATGCGGCCGGCGAGCTCGTGGAGCTCCTGCAGCTCCGAGTCCCGCATCGCCCGGGGTGATCGGTCGTAGATGCACAACGCGCCGATCCGATACCCGTCCCACGTGTGGATCGGCACGCCCGCGTAGAAGCGCGCTCCGCTCGGGCCCTGGGCGAGCCGGCGGCGGGCGACACGGGCGTCCCGCCGCACGTCGTTGATCAGGGTGAGCCCGTCGGAGGCGATGGTCACGTCGCAGAATCCGTCCTGCCGAGGCAGCGTCACGGCGGTCGGCGCGGTCGTGGCCAGCTGCCACTGCTCGTCCCCGTCGATGATGTTGAGCGCGGCACCGTCCGCGCCGAACACCGCCTTCGCTCGTTTGACGATCACATCGATCAGGTCGCCCGGGGCTCCGCCTCTGAGGTGCATCGAATCCAGCGCCGCCTGCCGCAGCTCCTCGTCCGCGGCGCCGGCCCGATAGGACCTGGTGCTGACGGGGGCGAGCCACTCGTCGAGGTCGAGCATGGCCAGGCGGATCCGCTCCACGATCTGATCCGCCCAGGAGGCGTAGTCCGTCGGGGAGAAGCGACCGCCGAGGCCGATCCGGTGCAGCGACGGGGCGAGCTCGGCGAACCGGACGCCGGAGTGCGCGGCCGTCTTCGCCGTGACGTCGGCGAGCCGCAGGGCGCGCCGCCACACCCTCCCGGAGGCCGGACGGGAGTTCACCAGCATCGCGCGGGACGAGTCGTAGACGAACACGCGCGCCCCGGTGTCGACGTGCGATGCGAGCGCCTCGAGGAGCGCCGAGAGTCGTCGCTCCCAGTCCGCGGGGCGCATCAGCTCGACGGCGGGATCCTCACCGAGCACCACGACGAGCGCGTCGAACCGTCGCAGCCGGAGGCCGGGAAGCGCCTCGAGGGCGCGTTCGCTCGTCGGCTCCGAGTCGACGATGACGGTGAGATCGACTCCGCGCCCGGACCTGGCGTGCAACGCGTCCGCGAGCGCGCCGGGCAGCCCGGCCTCATGGGACTGCAGGCCCCAGCCGGCGAGCACGCCGCTGCCGAACGCGAGCACCTGGTGCGGGACTCGACCGGAGCGTCGGATCGTCGCGACCCGGTCCGGACGCATGCCTGGGAGTGGCGGCGAAGGAGGCATGGGGGTCGCCACGGTCGTTCGCCTTCCCCCCGTTCCAGCGCTGCACGGCACGTCGCGCGAAGCAGGACGATAAAGGCTGTATACCCCGATCCGCGTTCCCACTCCGGGGACGCGGCGAATACGCAGGCGCCGGACAGCGGGTGTACGACCCGATCTGGGGGTGTCGAATCGGCGGCTTGTACCCCGAATGTCCTCGAGATGGTCGACGCGTGCCGACGTTGCAATCGGTCATGATGAATCCACTTCACCTACCCGAAGCAACGCAGACGCCCATCACGCGAGGAACCTCATGCACATCCGAGAGATCCCGGTCACCGAGTACCGGCAGTGGCTCGCCTCCCTGCCCCACGCGGCTGCGGATGCGGCTGGCACGAACGCGCGGTCGATCGACGGCGGGCGCTCGATCCGCTGACGGCCGTGCGCCTCTGGGCGCTCCGTCCGCAGGGCCGGACCGCTGCGATCAGGCGTCGTCCGGGCAGTCCGCATCGACGCCGGCGGCGGTGATCATCGGCTCGACCCGCACCGCACCCGTGGTGCGGTGGACGCCCCCGGCGATGGCGTCGATCCGAAGCCGGAGCGCGGTGACCGCCTCGTCGACCGTCAGCTCGACCTCCTCGGATCCCGGCCCCTCGTCGACCACGGCGATCTGACTCGCGGGCCCGAGGAGCAGCGACGCGCTCTGGGCCTGACCGTCCCGCACGATGGGGATCGTCACGACGTCGGTCGTGACCGCGCGCCCGAGGTGCTTGGCGTACTGCAGGACGAGGTCCGCCACCTCGCTCGAGGTCACGACGACGTCCGCGCCTGCCATGGAGACACGCTTCAGCGCACTCACGGCAGCATGGTGCACCAATCGGCCCGGGGATGCACGGGGGTTGATTCGCGACCGTCGATTCGGTAGCCGCAGATCGACGGCCGGCGCGCGCGGCCGGATCGGACGTCAGAGCGGCGGGGTGAGCATGATGCCGGCGAGGCACAACGATCCGCAGACGGCCAGCACGCCCGCCCACATCGTCACGGCGGCTCGGAACTGCTTCGACCGCGCGGCTCGCCGGAGACGGAACGTCGCGACACCCAGGACGAAGATCGCCGCCGCGCCGAGGGTCCCCGCCGCGGCGAGAAGGCCGATCAGCAGCTGCATCGTCCTCGCCTCTCACGATCCCACTGCGGAGGCGGGCGCTTCCGCAGGCGGCCGGGGTCCGGGGCGGCGTTTCGGATCGTACGAGACGAGACTGCGAATCGACCGGGGATGATCGGGGCCCGAGCCGCCCCTGCGCCGGGTGCGGTGATCCGAGGGCGGCCCTGGACGGACCGGGCGTCCCGTCGGCAGGTCGCGCCTCGACGAGGGGGCGAGGTGGTCCGTGACCGCCGCTTACACCTGTCGGAGCAGGATGTCCATCCCTCGCTTCCCGAGATATTCGGCACATATCCTGAACGCGTTCCGGTGCACGACTCACGGGGAGATGAACTGCGATCAGCGGCGCCCCTCCTGGGTCGCGGAACGGCTGATCGAGGCGGAACGTCTCGAGGAAGCAGGCCCCCGATGTCCGCCTACCAGCCCGATCCTCGCTCGCTCTCGTACAGCGCCAGGTTCTGCCGGCGGTGCGGCGCGACGATGGACCGGCGGCAGGGCGTTCTCCGCCGGGCCGCGTGGCGATGCACCCAGTGCAAGCCGCTCCCGGCCGAGCGGTGACGGTCGAGCTCCTCCGCACCGCTCCCTCGTTCTGAGCGCCCGGGAGCAGCAACTCCCTCTCCCTCTCGATTCCTGCCGTCGTCCGGCGTAGCCTCCAAGGACATCGGGCGCCCGAAGCCGTCCTACCCGGCTTTCCACGAGGGTCCCCGGGTGAGACGTCGGTGTGGACATGTCACAGATCGGCCCGGGATCGGCTCGCTGGCGCGCTGCGGCGCGGGTGGCGCTCTGCATCATCGCGACGTCGGCGGTCGTCCTCGTCGCCTCCGCGCATGCGCAGCCATCAGCCGCAGCGCCGGCCGCCGGCACCCAGCACGTGTTCGTGGTGATGATGGAGAACACGGACTGGTCGGCGGTGAAGGGGAACCCCGACTTCCCCTACGTCAACGGAACGCTGCTGCCGAACTACGCGTCCGCCGACAACTACCACACCGGGTTGCATCCGAGCCTCCCGAACTACGTCGAGCTCGAAGCCGGCGCGACGCTCGGCCTGACCAGCGGCTCCTATCTGCCCACCGACCACTCCGTCAGCACGACCGCTCACCTCACCACGCAGCTGAGCGGCGCGGGGTTCGACTGGAAGTACTACGCCGAGAACCTCCCCGGCGGCGGCGCGACCTGCAACGTGAGCGACCCGGGGACGCCCTACTCGGAGGATCACAACCCGTTCGCCTACTTCACCGACGTGCAGAGCGACTCCGCGTACTGCATCCGGCACGAGCGTCCCTACTCCGAGCTGTCGGGGGACCTCTCGAACGGAACCGTGCCCGACTACAGCTTCATCGTTCCGAACGACTGGAATCAGGGCGAGAAGCTGGCTCCGGGCTCGTCGTGCATGAGCTGCCAGGCGGACGGCTTCCTGAAGAGCGAGATCCCGAAGATCCAGGCGTCCGCGGCCTACCGGTCGAACGGCATCATCCTGGTGCTCTGGGACGAGAGCGGCAATCGCAGCGCGAACACCAACGGACTGATCGTCGTCTCGAACCTCGCGAAGAAGGGGTACTCGAACACCGTCGCCTACGACCACGGATCGACCCTGCGCACGGTGCAGGAGATCTTCGGGCTGACGCCGCTGCTCGGCGACGCCGCCACATCGACCGACCTCGCCGACCTGTTCAGCACGCCACCGTTCAGCGGCGGAGGAGTTGCGGGTGGCCCGAGCGCCGGCTTCTCGGCGACGCCCACGTCCGGGCCGGCGCCCCTCGCCGTGTCGTTCAGCGACGCGTCGACCGGGTCCCCCACGTCGTGGGCCTGGGACTTCGGTGACGGCACCACGTCGACGACATCGTCGCCCTCGCACACCTATGCGACCGCGGGAACGTTCACGGCGACGCTGACCGCGTCGAACGCGACGGGATCGAGCAAGGCGTCGCGCACGGTGGTGGTGACGTCGGGGGCGTCGGGCGGGTCCGGGTCCGTGACCGCGGGATCGTCGACGAAGGCGAGCGCCACGTCGGCGACGACGTCGGTCTCGTTGGCGCGGCCGGGCGGGCTGCTGGACGGGGACGTGCTGATCGCGAACATCAATGCGGATGCGAATCCGACGATGTCGTCGGTGCCCGCCGGGTGGTCGGCGGTGACGGGCGCGTTGACGGACACGACGTACGCCCGGGTGTTCTCCTACTACCACGTGGTGAGCAGTGCGGCAGCTGAGCCGTCGAGCTACCCGTTCCGGCTCTCGGTCGCGGAGAAGTGGGGAGGGGGGATCACCGCCTTCCACGGCGTGAACAGGACGACTCCGTTCGACTCGGTAGCGGCCACGAAGGTCGTCACGACGTCGACGACGTCGATCGGGGTGCCGAGCGTGACGACGTCGACGCCGGGGGCGATGCTCGTCGGTGGGATCGGCGTGAACAGTCTCACCACGACCCTCGGCCCGCCGGCGGGCTGGACGGAGGCGTGGGAGGCCGACGGGGGCCAGGACGCCGACCTGGCCTACCGGAGAGCGCCGACTGCCGGCGCGAGCGGCGTCAGCACGTGGACGCCGTCCGTCCGCAACAGCGGTGCGGCGTGGGTCCGCGCCCTCAAGCCCGCGGGCTGACCCGGGGCCTGCTCGTCGTGGCCCGAGCCGGGATGCGGAGGCGGGGTCAGCCCGCCGCCTGACCGCTCGGCAACGACTGCGGCACGCCCGTGCCGATCGGGCTGCCGAAGTCGGGCGTGCCGTCGCTGCGCCACGTGAAGCGCTGCGCGTCGATCACCCGATCCCATCCGGCGCCCGCGTACCGGGCCGAGTGGTAGACGATCCAGTCCTGCCGGCCGTCGGGCGAGGTGGTGAACGACCCGTGCCCGGGGCTCACGACGTCGGTGTTCCCCGCGAAGACGGGCTTCGGCGACTTCTGCCACGACGCGGGATCGAGCGGATCGCCCCCCGTGAAGCGCAGCATGCCGAGGCAGTAGCCGTCCGTCCAGCTGCCGCTCGCCGAGAAGACGACGACGAGCTTCCCGTCGTGCTGCAGCGCCTCGGGCCCCTCCTCGATCGGCATGCCCGTGCGCTCCCACGGCAGCGTGGGACTCGAGAGCAGCACCCCCGTCCCCGCCAGCGCGGTGGGGGTCGTCATGCGCGCGATGTAGAGGTTCTGCTGGCCGTCCTTCGCGCCCGGCCAGCCCGACCACACGAAGTAGTCCTTCCCCGCCCAGTTGAACCGCGTGCCGTCGATCGCCCAGCGGCTCGCGGCGCCGGAGACGGGCCCGCGGTCCGTGTAGGTGCTGAGCGGGTCGTCGGAGGCGGACTCCAGCACGAACATGCGATGGTTCGCGTTGTTCCGATCGGCCGTGGTGGCGGCGAAGTAGACGTACCAGTGACCGCCGACGTGGTGCAGCTCGGGCGCCCACACGGCCTGGCTCTGCGGTCCGTCCACCGGAGCGGCCCAGATGCGGTGCTGCGTGCCGGAGTCGATGCCCGTCAGGTCGGCGGCGGGGGAGACCGTGAGCCAGATCCCGCCGTCCCGGCTCTCCGCGAGCAGGTAGCGGTCCTGCCACTTGATCGCCCACGGGTCCGCGCCGGTCGACTTGATCGGGTTGCTGAAGGTCGGGCCGGTCGGCGTGGGGGTGGCGCGACCGGCGGCCTCGCCGCTGCAGCCGGCGAGCGGGATCGTCATCAGCAGCACTACGGTCGAAGCCAGGGCGCCGACCCGTCGGTTCACGTGTCCTTCCCGCTGATGATCGCCCTCAGCTGCTCGATCGGCAGCTTCGGCTTCCGGTCGGCGGTGAGCAGGCCGTTCGCCTCCTGCATCGTGTCGGTGAGCTGCGTGTAGCAGAAGCCGGCCAGCAGCGGGCTGGCGTGCACTGCGGCGAGGAGGCCGCTGAGTCGCTCGCGGAAGTCGTCCGCGCTCGTCGCGGTCGAGTATCCCCAGTCGGCCGCACCCGCCGCCGACGGCGACCAGCGGATGCCGCCGAACTCGCTGAGCACGACCGGTACGCCGTCCGTCGGCCCGGACAGGAGGATCCGGCGCCCGGCGGGACCGACGCCGTCGAGCTCCCGCTGGAACGCATCCGCGCTGCCGTAGCGCTCCCGCACCACCTCGGGCCGCCACTCGTAGTCGTGCACGGTGAGCAGATCGGAGTCCACGTGCTCCCAGCCGTCGTTCGAGATCACCGGCCGCGTCGGATCGATGGCCCGCGTCAGCTCCGTGATGCCGCGTGCGTAGGACTGCAGCGCGGGCGTCGCGGCGATGTGCTGCACGCCCCAGCTCTCGTTGAGCGGCACCCACGTGACGATCGACGGATGCGACCGGTCCCGCTCGAGCACCTCGAGCCATTCGCGAACGGTGCGGGCGATCGCCGTCGGCGAGGACTCGTAGGCGCCAGGGGCTTCCGCCCAGACCAGCACGCCCAGCCGGTCGGTCCAGTAGAGGAACCGGGGATCCTCGAACTTCTGGTGGATCCGCACGGCGTTGAAGCCGAGGTCGCGGATGAGCTGCACCTCCGTCCGCAGCGCGTCGGGCGACGGCGCGGCGAGGTGGGACTCGGGCCAGTAGCCCTGCTCCAGCACCGAGCGGAGGAGCACCGGCCGGTCGTTCAGCAGGAACCGGCCGCGCTCGACCGCAGCGCTGCGCAGCCCCAGGTACGAGGTGACGGCGTCGGTGCCGGCGCGGCCGGTGAGCTCGACCGTGGCGTCGAGGAGCACGGGGTGGTCCGGGGACCAGAGCAGCTGCTCGTAGCCCTGTCCGTTCTCCTGCTCCGGAATCGGGAGCACCACGGTGAAGCGGTCGCGGCGAACGGCGACGGTCACCTCGGCGAGGGACCGGCCCTCGTGGCGCACGTCGACCCGGCAGGAGGTGCCCGCCGACGGTACCCCGTCGAGGGCGACCTCGAGTCGGACCGTCGAGGTGGGCAGATCCGTCGTCCAGTGCAGGGTGCGGACCGCGACGGCGGGTACCGCCTCGAGCCAGACCGGCTGCCAGATCCCGGTGGTGCGGTCGTACCAGATCACGTGCGGCTCGGGCAGCCAGTCCTGCTTGCCCCGCGGCTGTCCCACGTCGAGGGGGTCGTCCTCGGCGCGCACCACGAGGCTCCAGGCGTCCCCCTCCGTCAGGTGCTCGGTGATGTCGAAGGCGAACGGTGTGTGCCCGCCCTCGTGCGTGCCGAGCAGCGCGCCGTCGAGCCAGACGGTCGCCCGGTAGTCGACGGCGCCGAAGTGGAGCAGCACACGCGGCGACGCCGCCGAGCGGCCGGCCGCGTCGAGGTCGCGGGCGGTCACCACCCGGTGGTACCAGACGACGGGGTGGTAGCCGGGATCGCCGATGCCGGACGCGGCGGACTCCGGCGGGAAGGGCACCGTGATCGTCCGGCCCGAGGGGAAGCCCTCCGGCCAACCGGCGGCGCGACCCGCATCGGCGTCGTCGTGGGCGAAGTCCCAGGAACCGTCGAGCGAACGCCATGCCGGCCGCACCAGCTGAGGACGAGGGTGGAGATCAGCGGCCTGGACGTCGTCGGGCATGGCGCCCAGTGTGCCCTATTTTCAGCGCTGTAAGTCGGTGGTTCAGCCAGCCGACGGCGCACTCTCGCGAACCACCAGGCGGTGCGGCACGATCACGTGCCGGCCGAGGCCCTCGAACCCGCCGATCCGCTCCTCGAGCAGGTCGAGCGCCGCATCGGCGAGCGCGGTCGTGTCCGCGGCGATGGTCGTCAGCGTCGGATGCGTGAACGACGCCATCGTGATGTCGTCCCAGCCCGTCACGGCCACGTCGTCCGGTACGGAGACGCCGCGCTCGGCGAGCGCGCGGAGGGCTCCGATCGCCGCCAGGTCGTCCCGACAGACGAGGCCGTCGATCTTCAGTCCCGCATCGAGGGCGGCGCCGAGCGCCTGGGCGGCCGCGGCCGCCGAGATCGCGTTGCTCGCCACGAGCAGGGACGGGTCGACCGGCAGGTCCTCCAGCTCGAGCCCCAGCTGGTAGCCCATGATCCGCACCTTCGATGTCTGCGTCTGGCGGCCCCGCTCGTGGCCGAGGAACCCGATGCGGGTGCGGCCGAGCGCGGCCAGATGCCGCGTCACGGTCGTCGCGGCGTCGACGTTGTCGATCATCACGTGGTCGACGCTCAACGGCGCGGGGCCCTCGCCGAGCAGGACGATGGGCACGTCCGTGCGGTGCTTCGCGATCTCGAAGGACGACATGGCCGCCGGCTGGAAGATGACGCCGTCCACGAGGCCGGCCTCGCTGGCCGACACGATCGCGCGCTCCTCCTCGAGCGAGCTGTCGGTCTGCTCGAGCAGCAGGCGGTAGCCGCGCTTGACCGCGTGCGTCGACACCATCCGCGCGAGCTCCGCGAAGTACGGGATCGTGACGTCGGCGAGGGCGAGGGCGAGCAGGCCCGTGCGGCCGGTCGCGAGCCCGCGCCCCATGGCGTTCGGCCGGTACCCGAGCTCGTTGATCGCCGCCTGCACGCGTTCGCGCATCCGCGCGCTCACGTGCGGGAAGTCGTGGACGACGTTCGAGACCGTCTTCATCGAGACGCCCGCGTGCCGCGCCACGTCCTCGAGTCGCACCCTGGCCATCAGGCTCCCTCGGCTCCCCCGCGTCGGCCGTCGGCCTCCCTGAATGTGGACCGTACACGTTCTCCGAGTCCGGCTGTGCGAGTTGACTCTGTTTTACCAGCGCTGTAACTTCTCCGCCAGCCGTCGCCCGGCCCGATGTCCCGTGGGTCGCGGGCGGCACGGCGCACGCAATCACTCGAAGGGGAGCAGATGAAGAAGGGGTTCGCCCGTCGCGCGATCGCCGCAACGGTGGCGCTCGGGCTGGGCATGACGCTCGCCGCCTGCAGCAGCGGAGGCGGCAGCGGCGGCGGCGGAGGTTCCGTTCAGTCCGGCGACTACAAGGGTCCGAAGGTCACGGTCACGTTCTGGAACGGCTGGACGGGCGGTGACCAGCAGACGATCCTCGCGAAGCTGGTGAGCCAGTTCAACAGCGCGCACAAGAACATCACCGTCAAGCCGGTCGCCATGCAGTGGGCCGACATCAGCGCGAAGATGCCGCTCGCGATCAAGGCCGGCAAGGGGCCGGACGTCACGGTCGCCCACGGTGACGACATCGCCACCTACGCCGCGCAGGGCCTGCTGCTCAAGGCGGACTCGATCGTGAAGGACCTCGGCTACTCGGCGAGCGACTTCCCGCCCGGACTGTTCGCGCACGGGGTCTACCAGGGCGCGCAGTACGGCATCCCGTGGAGCGTCACGCCGCTCGGCCTGTACGTGAACAAGTCCGTGCTGCAGAAGGCCGGCATCAGCCCGACCGACATCCCGGTCGACAAGGCCACCTACCTCTCCGACCTGCAGAAGCTGAAGAGCAAGGGCATCCAGGGCGAGTGGGTGGACGGCTACGTCTTCACCGGCACGTTCGAGTTCGAGTCGCTGCTGTGGCAGTACGGCGGCGACCTGTTCAACAAGGACGTCTCCAAGGCCACCTTCAACTCGCCCGCCGGCGTGCAGGCGCTGACCTGGATGGTCGACCTGGTCAAGCAGGGCTACAGCCCCGCGAAGGTCGCCCAGGACGGCAACATCAACGCTCTGATCGCGGGCAAGACGGCCTTCAACTGGAACGGCATCTGGCAGACGAGCAACACGGCCCTGCTGAAGGATCAGTGGGCCGCCGCGGCAGTGCCGCAGATCGGCACCCAGAAGGCGGTCTGGTCGAGTTCCACGGACTGGGCCTTCGTCAACAACAAGGGTCAGGACAAGAACAAGACCCAGGCGGCGTCGGTGTTCGTGAAGTGGATGAACGAGCACTCGACGGTCTGGGCCGGCGGCGGTGAGCTGCCGGCAGCGAACAAGGTGCGCAACGCGCCCTCGCTGGTGTCGCAGTACCCGAACCTGAAGCCGTTCATCGGTGAGCTCCAGTACGCCCACTTCGAGACCACCGCGCCCGGCATCCCGAACGCGGAGGCGACCATCACCACCGCGGTGAACGAGGCGGTCCTCCAGAAGAAGTCGCCGCAGCAGGCGTTGAACGACGCCGCGTCCCAGGCGGACAAGCTGCTCGCGCAGAACAAGCAGCAATACGGTGGCTGACACCACCGTCCCACGCACGGCCCCCCGGAGCAGCTCCGGGGGGCCGCGCGGCCGCAGCACACGGCCGGGGAGCACGGGCTCCGGGGGGCCGCGCGGCCGCCGTGCACTGACGGCGTACCTCTTCCTCGCGCCGTTCCTGATCCTGTTCCTCGTGTTCGTGGTCGCCCCGGCGCTCTGGGGGATCTGGATCAGCCTCCACTCGTGGAACCCGCTGCTGCCCGTCCACCCGTTCATCGGGCTGACGAACTACATCAACCTCTTCGTGCCCGGGTCCCTGACCTCGGGCGACTTCTGGCTGAGCATGGGCGCGACCGCGATCTTCACCGTCTTCAGCGTGCCGTTCCTGGTCGTGATCCCGCTGCTCGTCGCGGTGCTGCTCAACCAGAGGCTGCGCGGCGGCACGGTGTTCCGCGCGATCTTCTTCGCGCCGTACGTGCTCGGCGTCGCGGTGATCGGCGTCGTCTGGCGCTACCTGCTCGACCCGCAGAACGGCGTGATCAACAACCTGCTCGACGGCATCGGGATCACCCAGAACATCCCGTGGACGGTCGATGTGCCGTGGGCCTGGATCTCCCTGGTCGGCGTCACCGTCTGGTGGATCTCCGGCTTCAACATGGTGATCATCCTCGCCGGCCTCAAGGGGATCAACGCCGAGCTCTACGAGGCGGCCGCCATCGACGGCGCCGGCGCGGCCCGCAAGTTCTGGAGCGTCACGCTGCCGGGCCTCCGTCCGGTGATGGCCTTCGTGACCACGACCACGATCCTGTCGTCGGCGAACATGTTCGGGCAGTCCTACCTGCTCACGAAGGGCGCGCCGGGTCACTCGACGCGCACGGCGATCATGTACATCGCCGACGAGGGGCTGTCGCAGAACCAGATGGGAGCGGCCTCGGCGATGAGCTACGTGCTCTTCGTGGTGCTCGCGATCATCAGCATCATCAACTTCCGGCTGCAGAGCCGCACCGCGGGGGATTGAGCCTCATGACGACGTCCACCCTGCCCACCGCCGCTCCCACCACCCCCGCGACCCCCGTCGCGAGGACCGGACGGCGGCGGCGCGGTCCACGACGCACCTGGTCCCAGGTCGGCGTCTACACGATCCTCACGCTCGGCGCGCTGATCATCCTGCTGCCGCTCGTCTGGATCGTGCTCACGTCGTTCAAGACGGACTCGGACGCGATCAACCACCCCGCGTCCCCGTTCCCGAACCCGTTCTCGATCGAGGCGTACCAGACCCTCATCAGCAGCAACGAGCCGATCCTGCGCTGGTTCCTGAACAGCCTCGCCGCGGGCCTGGTGCAGACCGTGCTCATCCTCGTCACCGCCTCCATGGGCGCCTACGCGCTTGCCCGGCTGGATTTCCCCGGCAAGCGCCTCGTGTTCGGTGCGATCGTGCTCACCCTGTTCGTGCCGCCGGTGATCTTCCTCATCCCGAACTACCTGATCGTGCAGAACCTCGGCTGGCTCGACACGATCTGGGCGATCACGATCCCCGGTGCCGCGGGCGCGTTCGGGATCTTCTTCCTCCGGCAGTTCTTCATCAACCTGCCCGCCGAGATCGAGGAGGCGGCGCGACTCGACGGCGCCGGCGACATCCGGATCTTCCTGCAGATCATCCTGCCGCTGTCGCGCCCGGCGCTCGCCACACTCGCGGTGCTGTCGTTCCTCGCGAACTGGAACGACTTCCTGTGGCCCGTCTATGTGCTGCTGAGCCCCGAGAACCAGACGCTGCAGCCCGGTCTCGCCGTGCTGCAGGGCGCCTACTCCACGCACTTCGGCATCGTCATGGCCGGGGCGGTCATCGCGTCCGTGCCGGTGATGATCCTGTTCACGCTCGCGCAGCGGCACATCGTCGAGAGCGTCGCCGCGTCGGGCCTCAAGGGGTGAGGGTGACCGACGGCGGGGAGGCGGGTCGCAGCCCCCCGACGCTGCGGGACGTGGCGGGCGCCGCCGGCGTCTCGTACCAGACGGTGTCGCGGTTCCTCAACCGGCCGGAGAGCGTCTCGGCGGGCACGGCCGATCGGGTGCGGCGCGCGATCGACTCGCTCGGCTACGTGCCGAACGAGGCCGCTCGCACGCTGCGCCTCGGGTCGATGGCCGCGCGCGGCGCAGCAGCAGCACACGGCTGACGGGCCACTTCGGGCATTCCGGGCGTCCGATGACGCCCTTAGGTGTCCGAAGTCGCCCGCCGCGGATCCTCGGGGTGTCGCCCGGGCTCGGCGAGGCGCTCGACCGACGTCTCCGGGGTGCTGCTCGCCGGTCGGGCACGCAGCACCATGTCGAGGTAGGCGACCGCGTTCAACGCGGTCGTGCCGTCTGCACCCGCCGCCGAACCCATCAGAGTCCTCGAAGCAGCATCGTTCTCCTCCGATCGGCCGGCACGCATGCCGACCCTCGCCGCTGAGGAACGGTGAACGGCCGTCCTATCGTGGAGCGATGAGCACCACCGAGACAACCCCCTACTTCGACACGAGCACCTGGGACCCGAAGGACGTCGTCTCCGGCGGCGCGAGGAGGATCCCGATCTCGACGCCGAGCGGTGAGTTCTCCGTCTGGACGAAGCGGGTCGGCACGAACCCGGACCTGAAGGTGCTGCTGCTGCACGGCGGCCCGGGGGCGACCGACGAGCTCTACGAGCCCTTCGACGTCCGGTTCCCGCGCGAGGGCATCGAGTACTACTACTACGACCAGCTCGGGTCGTTCCGCAGCGATCAGCCCGACGACCCGTCCCTGTGGGAGCTCTCCCGCTTCGTGGACGAGGTCGAGCAGGTGCGGGTGGCGCTCGGCCTCGACTCTTCGAACTTCGTGCTGCTCGGGCAGTCGTGGGGAGGCCTGCTCGCCACCGAGTACGCGGTGCACCACCAGGAGCACCTCAAGGGGCTGGTGATCTCCAACATGATGTCGAGCGCCCCGCTCTACAACCGGTACGCGCGGGAGGTGCTGATGCCCGCAATGGACCAGGACGTGCTCGCCGAGATCCAGCGGTTCGAGGCCGAGGGCACCACGGACGACCCGCGGTACGAGGAGCTCCTCATGGAGCACCACTACGCCCTGCACGTCTGCCGGATCCCGGTGGCGGAGTGGCCGGATCCCGTCGTCCGCGGCCTCGCGCACATCAATCCGTCGATCTACGTGCCGATGCAGGGCCCGAGCGAGCTCGGGCTGAAGGGGTCGCTCGAGGACTGGGACCGCTCCGGCGACCTCGGCTCCATCCGGGTCCCGACCCTCACCATCGGCGGCACGCACGACACCATGGACCCCGCGCACATGCGCTGGATGGCGGAGCAGCTGCCGAACGGCCGGTACCTGCACTGCCCGAACGGCAGCCACCTCAGCCAGTTCGACGACCCCGAGCACTACTTCCCGGGACTGATCGACTTCCTGAAGGGGCTGTGAACCGGACCTGGCAGGTCGACGCCGGCTCCGACCGCGGGTGGCGGGGACGTCCCGGTGTGCTCCGCGCCTGCGGGTCGCCGACTTCACCCGGGTCCTTGCGGGAGGCGGCCGGTCGTCGGCGAGATCGCCGACGACGACGTCGCGGGCTCGCCGGAGCGCACCGCACCACGACACGACGCCGCCGACGAGCGTCGGCGTGCCCCCGATCGCCTCGCTCTGACGCGACTCCACGGGCGCCTCACGCCCGGTCCCGCTACCGTTCCTGCATGACCACCGAGGAAAGTGCCGCTCCGACGGACCGCGAGTACGCGGCGTCGCAGGAGACGACGAGCCGTCATCCGCAGGACTGGGGGCGCGCGGTGGCGGTCGTGTTCGAGCGGCTGGCCGAGCAGGCGGCGGCCGACGGCGCGGACATCGACGCCGCGCTGCTCGACGCCGACATCGCCCTGCACATCACCGAGACGGCGGACGGCGCCCGCATCGACGCGACCTGGCGCACCGCGGTCGGCGGCGAGTGAACGCCGGAACGGCCGAGCTGCTCGCACTCGCGCGCGAGGTCGCCGTCGAAGCCGGGGAGCTCGCCGCTCGGCTGCGGCGCGAGGGCGTCGAGGTGCAGGCCACCAAGTCGTCCCCGATCGACATCGTCACCGCCGCGGACCGCGCCGCGGAGGACCTGATCCGCGGACGACTCGCCGTTGCGCGTCCGGGGGACGGCTTCCTCGGCGAGGAGTCCGGCGCCGAGGCGGGCTCCAGCGGGATCACCTGGGTCGTCGATCCGATCGACGGGACCGTCAACTACCTCTACGACCTGCCGAACTGGTCCGTCTCCATCGCCGCCGTGGAGGGGGAGCCGCATCCAGCGTCCTGGCGCGCGCTCGCGGGCGCGGTGGCCGCACCCGCGCTCGGCGAGGTGTTCACCGCGTCCGTCGGCGGGGGCGCGCACCTCGGCGATCGCACCCTGCAGGTCCGGCCACCGGCCGCGCTCGACCGGGCGCTGCTGTCCACCGGGTTCCACTACACGCAGGCGATCCGCGGCAACCAGGCCAGGGTCGTCGCGGAGCTCATCCCACGGGTGCGCGACCTGCGGCGCACCGGCGGGGCCGCGATCGATCTCGCCTCCGTCGCCGCCGGCCGCCTCGACGCGTTCTTCGAGCAGGGGCTGAACCCGTGGGACCAGGCCGCCGGTGGCCTGCTCGTCACCGAGGCGGGCGGCGTGATCACCGGGCTCGCCGGCGCGGCACCCACGCACCGCATGGTGATCGCGGGGCACCCGGCGCTCGTCGCCGAGCTGGACGCGCTGCTGCAGACGCTCGGGGCCTGAGCCCGTACGCAGGCAACCCTCCGGCCCGGCGCCTACCGTCGAGGCATGAGCGACGACGACGCGATCTTCGAGTCTCCCCCCGACGTGCCGCCCGGCGAGCGGAAGGACACCGACTACAGCGCGAGCAGCCATCGGGACGTCGCGGCGCTGCAGGAGGATCAGGAGGGCAGCCCCGCGCTCGACGACCCGGACATCGACCGCGACGCCGTCAAGCTGCTGCCCGGTACCGGCGACTTCACCGACGACGGCCAGGTGGAGGTCGATCCGGAGGACGTGCACATCCCGCGGCGTCCGGACGCCGACGCGGTCGGGCCGGTCGCCGGTCAGGCAGCGGCCGACAGTGGGAAGCGCTGAGGTGAGCCACGCCGCCGACCGGCCGTTCGACCTGACCGGACGGGTCGCCGTGGTCACCGGCGCGCGCCGCGGGCTCGGCCGGGCGATCGCCGTCGCGCTCGCCCGCGCCGGCGCGGATGTGGGGCTGGGCCTGCGCGACGCGGCCGACGACGGCGGGGCTGTGGCCGAGATCGAGGCGCTCGGACGCCGTGCGGTGCCGCTGGCGATGGACGTGCTGGACGTCGAGGCGAGCACCGCCGCGCTCGACAGGGCGGCGGAGGAGCTCGGCGGCCTCGACGTGCTGGTGAACAACGCCGGGGGCGGGATCCCGTCCGCCCCCGCGGCCGACGTCTCGCTCGCGGACTTCGACCACGTCTGGGCGTGGAACGTGCGCAGCGCCTTCGCGCTGTCACAGCATGCCGCGAGGCGCATGCGATCGACGGGCGGCGGTGCGATCGTGAACATGGCGTCGCAGGCGGGCCTGGTGGCGCTGCCGGGCGAGTCCGCCTACTGCATCGCGAAGGCGGCCGTTGTGCACATGACCCGCTGCCACGCGGTGGAGTGGGGAGCGGACGGCATCCGGGTGAACGCGGTCGCGCCGACCTTCATCGAGACGGACGGCACCGAGGCGGCGCTCGGCGACCCGGACTTCCGCGCCGACACCGTCGAGCGGATCGCCGCGCTGCACCGGATCGGCGTGCCGCGCGAGGTCGCGGACGCGGTCGTGTTCCTCGCCGCGCCCGCCGCATCCCTGATCACCGGGCAGACGCTCGCGATCGACGGCGGCTGGACCGCCCGCTGACCAGCCTGCACGGGTTCGGGACATCGGTATCGCGGCGCCGCCGTACCGATGTCCCGAACCTGTACATCCGCCCGGGCGGGGTCACGCGTCGGCGGTCTCCACCCACTCGCCGGTCTCGGCGGAGCGGATGACGGCCTCGGTGAGCCGCGCCGCGCGCAGCCCGTCGTCGAAGGTGGGAAGGCCGTCGGGCACGGCGCCGCCGATCGCGGCGTAGCTGTCGCGCACGAACGCGGCGAACGCGTCGAGGTAGCCCATCGGATGGCCCGGCGGCACGAGCGACAGCCGTTGCGCGTCCGCGCCGTTCTGCGGCCCGCCGCGCGTGAGCAGCGTGGACTCCCCGCGGGCGCCGAGCCAGAGGCGGTTCGGCTCCTCCTGCTCGAACCGCACGGCGCCGCCTGCGGAGGCGACCTCGAGCACCAGCGCGTTGTCGTGCCCGGCGGCGACCTGTGAGACGAGCAGGGTGCCGATCGCGCCCGACTCGGTCTCGATCAGGACGGCAGCCGCGTCCTCGCTCGACACCGGATGGCCGTTCCGCTCGGCATGCACGGTCCGTGCGAGCGCCTGGAGGCGGGCGATCCGCTCACCGGTGACGAACTCGGTGAGGTCGGCGAGGTGGGATCCGATGTCGGCGAACGCCCTCGACGGGCCGCCGGCGGCCGGATCGGTGCGCCAGTCGTCGTCGTCCGGTTCCAGCAGCCAGTCCTGCAGGTACGCGCCCTGGACCGTGAACACCCGGCCGCCGGCGCGCACGCGATCGCGGGCCTCCCGCGCCATCGGATGGAAGCGGTACACGAACGGCACGGTGGCCACGAGTCCCGCCTCGCGGGCGGCGTCGACGAGCCGCTGCGCATCGGCGGTGCTCGTGGCGAGCGGCTTCTCGCAGACGACGGGGATGCCGGCGGCGAGCACCGCGAGCGCGTGCTCGGTGTGGACGGAGTTGGGCGAGCAGACGTGCACGACGTCGAGGCCCAGCGCGAGCAGCGCGTCGACGGACTCGGCCGCGGTGGGCACGCCGAGGGACTCGGCGGCACGACGGGCGCCCGAGGCGGAGCTGGTGGCCACCGCGACGACCTCGGCGCCGGCCGCGCGGGCCGATCGGGCGTGCACCGCCCCCATGAAGCCGCCGCCGATGAGTCCCGCGCGCATCAGCCGAGGTCCGAGGCGACCGCGGGGTCCCAATCGGCCGGCAGCGGTTCGGGCTGCGGGGCCCGGCTCGCCACGTCGACGAAGCGGTCCGTGTCCGCGGCGTCCGCGATCGAGAGCATCACGTCGAGCACGTGCGCGGCGAGCGCGCCGCTCGCCCGCTCGGATCCGCCGGTGCGGATCGCGCGCGCGAGGTCGAGCACGCCGAGGCCGCGACCGGCCGTCGCGCCGACGGCCGCCAGGACCTCCGGCTCGCTCGCGCCGCGGCGCCACAGCGTGGTGTCGCCATCGAAGCGGTTCGGGTCGGGGAGGACGAGCACGCCGTCCGTGCCGCTGATCTCGACGAAGCCCTGCCGGGCGAGCGCGGACTGGAAGCTGAAGGTCGACTGCGCCGAGGCGCCGCCCTCGGCGAACCGGAGCAGGGCGCCGACATGGGTCGGTACCTCGACCGGGACGGCCGTGCCCGCCAGGGGCCCGGACCCGACGGTGCGGCTCGGGAAGGCCGTGGAGGCGGCCGCCGCGACGGACGCGACGGACCCGAACGCGGCCACGAGCGTCGTCAGGTAGTAGGGCCCCATGTCGAGCAGCGGACCGCCGCCGCGGGCGAACAGGAACGCGGGGTTCGGGTGCCAGGACTCCGGCCCGGGGGAGAGCATCATCGTCGTCGCACTGAGCGGGGTGCCGATCACGCCGTCGCGGACCGCGCGGAGCGCCGTCTGGATGCCGGCGCCGAGCACGGTGTCCGGCGCGCAGGCGACCCGCAGCCCCGCCCGGTCGGCGTGCTCGAGCAGCTCCGCCGCGCTCGCGCGGTCGGTGGTGAGCGGCTTCTCGTTCCAGACGTGCTTGCCGGCGTCGAGCGCCCGGTGGGCCACCTCGGCGTGGGCGGCCGGGATGGTGAGGTTCACCACGATCTCGACGGACTCGTCGGCGAGCAGCTCGTCGACCGATCCGGAGCCGTCCACGCCGTACTTCTGGGCCTGCGCCCGGGCCCGTGGGATGTCGATGTCCGCGATGAACCGGACCACCACGTCGGGGAAGGTGGTGAGGTTCGACAGGTACTGATCGCTGATGACCCCGGCGCCGATGACGCCGACGCCGACAGGACCGCGGGTCATCGTTCGAGCTCGGAGACGAAGCGGAAGGACTCGGCGAGACCGTCGAAGGGGTCGCCGGCGTACGCGTCGAACTCGAGCACGCGCATCGCCTGCGGGGCCGCGGCGAGCACCGCCCGCACGTCGACCTCGCCCTGCCCGGCGGGCAGCTGCGTCGAGGTGTCGCGGGTGATGGGCCCGTCCTTGACGTGGATGAACTTCACGCGGTCCCCGAAACGCCGCAGCAGGTCCGGCGCCGATTCGCCGCCGACGGTCACCCAGAAGGTGTCGACCTCGAGCACGACGGCCGGGTCGAGGTGCTGCTCGAGCAGCTCGAGCCCGGTGACGCCGTCGTGGTGCGCCTCGAGCTCGAACCAGTGGTTGTGGTAGCCGAAGGCGAGGTCGAACCCGGCGGCCGCGGCGGCGATGGTGTTCATCCGGTCGGCCGCGGACTTGATGTCGTCCGCCGACTGCCAGTGCTCCGCCGGGTGGTGCGGGTCGATCAGGGTGCGGATGCCGACGGTCCTCGCCGCCTCGAACGCCGCTCGAGGATCGTCGTACTGCAGCACCGGGGCGTGTCCGGAGGGCGCGGAGAGCCCCGCGTCCCGCAGCGCGGTCGCGTACTCGTCGGCGCGGTCGACGAAGCCGTAGAGCTCGACGTTCGTGAACCCGATGCCGGCGAGGCGCTTCAGCGCGCCGGGCAGATCGGTGGCCACGGTCTCCCGGACCGAGTACAGCTGGACGGACAGGGGCTGGGTCGGCACGGGATGCTCCTTCGCGAGGTGGGGCGACACTGGTCGCCGTGCCCGTCCAGGCTAGCGTCGCCGGCCGGTCGGCCCCGGGGAAAGGCTGTGCGCGGGCCCGTGCCCCGGCTCGGCCGGCGCGGAGCGGATCCGCAGGGAAGGAGCCCCTTCGCGACGGCGCCGCCCGGTACTGTTACCGGCGGGGCAACGATTGCAGGCGTCGCACGGCCCGGACGGAAGCGGCTCGCAGGGATGGCGGACATGGACCCGGAGATCCCGCAGGAGGACCTCGTCGAGGCGGTCCGCGGCACGAGGGCCCTGGTCGGTGTCATCGCGGACTCGCTCATCCCGGCGCTCGGCGAGGTGACCATGCCCCAGTTCCGCGCCCTGGTGCTGCTGCGCGCCCTCGGTCCGATGCCGGCCGGTGCGCTCGCGGCGCGGCTCGGCGTGACGGCGTCGACGGGGACGCGCCTCGTCGCGCGGCTCGTACGCGGCGGCTGGGTGCATCGCAGCGCCGAGCCCTCCGACCGCCGGCTGATCACGCTCGATCTCACGGCGACGGGGACGCGGCTCGTCGACGAGACCCGGCGACGCCGGGAGCGGGCGCTCGTCGCGATCCTGGGGAGGATGGAGCCCGCCGATCGAGCCGCGGCGATCGACGGCCTACGTCGTCTCGGCGACGCGGCGGGGGAGCCGTCGCCGGAGAGCCTCGACCTGCTCGCGATGGACGCCGCGCCGCAGGGCTGACCGCCTACCCGAGGAACCAGTCCTTGGGCGCGTTCTCCGCGGTCTGGTCCCGCAGCGGCTGCCGCGGCGCCGCCCAGCGGATCCCGTTGGCGAGGACCGTGAGGATCTCGGGCTGGTGGTAGACGGGGTACTCCTGGTCGCCGGGGGAGAAGTAGAAGATCCGTCCGAGCCCGCGCGTGTAGGTGACGCCCGAGCGGAACACCTCGCCTCCCTCGAAGGTGGAGACGAACACGAGCTCGTCGGGGACGGGGATGTCGAACGGCTCCCCGTACATCTCCTGCCGCGGCACCACGATCGGGCTCGGCACGCCCGCCACGATCGGATGGGTCCGGTCGATCGTCCAGACGAGCTCCCGCTCGCCGTCGTTGCGCCAGAGGAGCGAGTTCGTCGTGCCGGTGAGTCGCTGGAAGATCTTGGAGTAGTGGCCGGAGTGCAGCACGAGCAGGCCCATCCCGGCGACCACCCGCCGATGCACCCGGTCGACGACCGCGTCAGCGACGTCGGCGTGGCCGATGTGACCCCACCAGAGCAGCACGTCGGTCTCGTCGAGCACCGCCTCGGTGAGCCCGTGCTCCGGGTCCTGCAGCGTCGCCGTGCGGAGCACGTCGTCGGCGCCGTCGAAGTGGGCCGCCAGCCCGGCGGCGATGGCGCCGTGGATGCCGTCGGGGTAGTGCTCCCGCACGACCGCGTCACCCCGGGTCTCGTGCAGGTTCTCGTTCCAGACCGTGATCCTCATCGGACGGTCACCTCCCGGTTGGCGTGGGCGGATTCGTAGACGGCGTCGAGCACGCGGCTGCGGTGCAGGGCGTACTGGCCGTAGGCGTCCGCCCACCGGCCGGAGCGGATCGTCGCGACGAACTCCTCGATGACCGCGAGGTGGTGGCCGCTCGGCACGTGGACCGACGGGATCGTGACGGCGGGCGCCCCCGCCACGTCGCTGTAGATGCGGATCGTGTCGTCGGTGGCGTAGTCGCGCACGAAGAGGCGCACGCCGCCGGTGGCACCGAGCAGCTCGACCGAGATGTCCTCCTCGTCCGCGGAGTAGCTCGCCCAGGCGGTCTCGAGGTGCACGCTGCCGCCGTTGTCGAGGCGGAGTAGCGCGCTCGCGAAGTCCTCCACCTCGAAGGTGCGGGTGCCGCCTGTCGTCTTCGTGAGGGCCCGGCCGCCGCGGCCGGCACGGCCGAGCTCGCCGTAGGTGACGGCGCTCACGGCGGTCACGCGCGGCTCGTCGAGCAGGTGCAGCACGATGTCGAGCACGTGCGGGCCGAGGTCGATCATCGGGCCGCCGCCCGCCATCGTCGCGTTCGTGAACCAGGAGCCGAGGCCGGGGATGCCGGCCCGGCGGCGCCAGCTGCCGCGCGCGTGGTAGACGCGGCCGATGTCGTGCTGCGCGAGGTAGTCGTGCAGGTACCGCACGTCGGCGCGACGTCGGTGGTTGAAGGCGATCTCGAGCACGCGATCGGCCTTCATCGCGGCGTCCACCATCGCCTGGGCGAGGTCGCCGCTCGGCGCGAGGGGCTTCTCGCAGAAGACGTGCTTGCCGCTGCGCAGCGCCGCGATCGCGATGGGGTGGTGCAAATGGTTCGGCACACCGATGCTCACGACGTCGAGGTCGTCGCGTGCGACGAGGTCCTCCCAGTCGTGGTACAGGTTCGGCACCCCGCGGGAGGTGCCGAGCTCCGCGAGGCGCTCCTGCTCCTGGCCCGCGAGGGCGACGACCTCGACGCCCGGCAGCGACCGGAAGGCGTCCAGCGCGGTCGTGCCGGCGAAGCCGAGGCCGACGACGCCGACGCGCAGCGGTTCGAGGGAGGAGGGAGCGGGCACGACGCACCTTTCTGCACTTCGTCTCGCCGGGCTCGCTGCTCGGGCGCGGTCGCCAACGCTAACCCAGCAGCCGGGCGGCTTCCTCATCGTCCGCCCGGGACCCCGTGGACCGGCCGTCCAGGCAGAATCGGCATCCTGGAGGCGTGACGGCCACGCGTACGGCGGCCGCGGCGCCACGATCCGCGGCGACGAGCAGGGACCCGTTCTTCGACAACGCGAAGTTCCTGCTGATCGTGCTCGTCGTGCTGGGACACAACTGGCTCCCCACGATCCAGGACGTCCCCGTCGCGAAGGCGGCGTACGTGCTCGTCTACACCTTCCACATCCCCGCGTTCGCGCTCGTGTGCGGCATCTTCTCCCGCGGCTTCGAGGGCAGGCCCGAGCAGCTGCGGAAGCTGGTCACCACCGTGCTCGTGCCCTACCTGATCTTCGACGCGCTCTACGCGGCCGAGGTGGCATGGCTGTCCGACCAGCCGTTCCGGCTCGACTTCTCGGCGCCCGTCTACGTGTGCTGGTTCCTGCTCGCCCTGTTCTTCTGGCGGCTTTCCGCTCCGCTGTGGCGTGCCGTGCGGTTCCCGATCGCGGTGGCGCTCGCCGTCTCGCTCGTCGCCGGCATCACGATCCGCAACGACGGTTTCGCGCTGTCCCGCGCGGCGCAGCTGCTGCCGTGGTTCGTCGCGGGCCTGGTGCTCGGGCCGGAGCACTTCCTCTGGTTGCGCGACGTGCGTGCCCGGATCGCGGGCGGTGCCGTGATGGCGTCCGCCGCGGTCGCCGCCTGGTTCGTCGCGCCGTCGATCGACCTGAGCTGGTTGGATCGCCAGCAGAGCGCCGTCGAGCTGCGCGTGTCCGTGCCGCAGTACCTCGCCGACGCCCTCCTGCTCGACGCCGTGACGGCGGTGCTCGTACTCGCGGCCCTCGCGCTCGTGCCGGCGGGACGCTCCTGGCTCACCGCGCTGGGTGCGGCGACGATGTACCCGTACCTGCTGCACGGCCTCGTGGTCCGGGTGCTCCAGCACGCGGGCGTGCACGACGCGCTCGTCGGCCTCGGCTGGCTCGGATCGGTCGCGCTCAGCGGGATCGCCGTCGCGCTCGCGCTGCTGCTCGCCACGCCCCTCGTGCGGCGGGCCACGGGCTGGGCGGTCGAGCCGCGCTGGCTCGCCGCATCGCCCTGACCCTCAGCGGTCCCGGCGGGTGTTCGTGTACTCGTCGGCGTACTCCTGGCCGCCGAGCTCCTGCAGCGCCATCATGACGCGGTCCGTGAACTCGCGGAGCGCCGCGCCGTCGGTGAGGTCCTCGGTCCGGTCGGGGACCACCGGTGGGCCGACCCGCATCTCGATCCGGCGGATCCGCGGCAGCACGCTGCGGCTGTGCACGGGGATGACCTCGTCGGTGCCGATCATCGCGACCGGCACGACCGGCGCCCCGGACAGCAGCGCCAGCCGGGCGACGCCGGTGCGGCCGCGGTGCAGCCGTCCGTCGCGGCTGCGGGAGCCCTCGGGATAGATGCCGAGCACGGCGTTCCTCGACAGCACCGCCAGACCGGCCATCAGCGACGCCTCCGACGCGGACCCGCCGGAGCGGTCGATCGGCTTCATCCCCGTGTGCGTGAGGAACAGGCCGACGAGTCGCCCGGCGAAGCCCCGCTTGACGTAGTAGGTGCTCGCGGCGAGGAAGTGCACCCGCCGGCGAGCCAGCGCGGCGAGCGCCACCGGGTCGATGAAGGAGAGATGGTTGCCGGCGAGGATCACCGGTCCCGTGGCAGGGATGTGTTCGGCCCCGGTCACCCGCGGGCGCAGCAGGATGCGCAGCAGCGGGCCGACGATGAGGAGCTTCAGGCCCCAGAACAGCATCGGTCCACCGTATCGGTGGTCGCCTCAGCCGACGCCGCGGTCGGCCGTCATGCGGCAGATCGGGCACATGCGCAGCAGCCGCGGGCCCGAGGGGACGTGCCGTCCCGCCACGTGGTCGTCGACCAGGAACTTCCAGCGGTTCGCGGCCGGCAGCAGGTCCGGATGTCCGTCGCGGTATGCGCTGATCGCGTCCTGCGTGGTGAGGCCGTAGCCATGCCGCCCGCCCCGTCCCGGTTCGACGTCGCTGTCGAGCATGAGCGCACCTCCTCGTGGTCCACATGCTGCGAGGGGCGGATGGACAGCGCCTGGGACGCGGCTTGGGCACGGGTTCACATCCAGCCGAATCCAGCGCGGTGGTGGCGGATCTCCAGGACCGGGGCGACCCGAGACGGCTCGGCGCTCATGGGGACCTCATAGCGAATCCTGACGATCCCTTCCGTGTCCGATCGGATCGGCACAAGTGCCGCCGCCACTGTCGTGCCATGTTCATCACCTATCTGACCCGCGAACTCAAGAATCGGCGGCGACAGACATCGATCGTCGCCATCGGCATGGCGCTCGCCATCGCCCTCGTCATCGTCGTGAACGCCGTCGCGGGGGGCGTGAAGACCGCGCAGGCGAGCGCCCTCTCCTCCGTCTACGGCGTCGGCACCGACATCACCGTGACCCAGGCGACCACGACCTCCTCCTCCGGCACGCAGCAGTTCAGGTTCGGCGCCGGCGCCGGCAGCACCAGCGGTGGCACGCGCAGCTTCAACTCGGCGCAGCTGCGCACCGCGCGCGGCGTCACCGCCTTCGCGACCACGGCGGTCACGAAGGTCGCCGCCACGGGCGGGGTGAAGGCCGCGACCGGCGTCCTCAGCCTCCAGAGCACCACGTTCAGCGGCCGGACCCCGACGCAGAGCTCCGGCTCGGGCGCGGGCGGCACGCCGCAGACCAGGCCGACCGACGGCACGAGCGCGGGCGGCCCCAGCTCCTTCGGCATCGACTCCACCAGCGTGCTCGGCTACGACGTGAGCGCCTCCACCGCCGTCGGGCCCCTGTCGTCCACCACGCTGAAGAGCGGCCGGATGCTCACGGCAGCCGACACGGGCAAGAACCTCGCCGTGCTCGACAGCGACTACGCGACCAGCGCGAGCAAGAAGGTCGGCAGCACGGTCACCATCGACGGCAAGGCGTTCACCGTCGTCGGCATCGTGAAGTCGACGTCGGCGACCGGGGCCTCCGCTTCCAACGTGTACATCCCGCTCGATACCGCGCAGAAGCTGTCCGGTGAGACCGCCAAGGTCACGACCGTGTACGTGCAGGCGACGAGCGCCTCGCAGATCCCGGCCGTGCAGACGGCGCTGCAGACGGCGCTCGGCGCGTCGATGACCGTCAACACGCAGGCCGGCCTCGCCTCCACGGTGACGGGTTCCGTGTCGACCGCCGCCACCCTGGCCCAGAACCTCGGTCTGTGGCTGTCGATCCTGGTGCTCGCGGCCGCGTTCCTGCTCGCCGTGCTGTTCACCGTCTCCGGCGTCACCCGGCGCACCCGGGAGTTCGGCACACTGAAGGCGATCGGCTGGACGAACCGTCGCGTCGTCGGGCAGGTCGCCGGCGAGTCCGTGGTGCAGGGCCTGCTGGGCGGCGCGATCGGCGTCGCCCTCGGCCTCGCCGCCATCGAGGTCGTGAACCTGCTCCATCCGACGCTCACCGCCTCCGCCTCGACGGGCGCCGCCGGCGGCCCCGGGGGCCCCGGCGGCTTCGCGCGGGTCGCCACCTCCGCCGCGTCGATCGCCCTATCGCTGCCGATCACCGCGCCCGTCCTCGGTCTCGCGGTGGCGCTCGCGATCCTCGGGGGGCTCATCGCCGGCGCCTTCGGGGGCTGGCGTGCCACCCGCCTCCGTCCTGCCGCTGCGCTCCGCAGCGTCGCCTGACCATCCCGACTCGAAGAAGGACCATCGACCATGTACCAGTTGACCGGCATCGGCAAGACCTACAAGCAGGGCCCTCGGATCGTGACGGCGTTGAAGGACGTCGACCTGACCATCGAGGACGGCGACCACATCGCGATCCAGGGCCAGACGGGCGGCGGCAAGTCCACGCTGCTGCAGCTGCTCGGCGCGCTGGACCGGCCGTCGACGGGCAGCATCCTGCTCGACGGCAAGGACCTCGCCCGGTCGGGCGACGCGGAGCTCGGGCGCGTGCGGGCGCGGCGGATCGGCTTCGTGTTCCAGGGGTTCAACCTGATCCCGACGCTCACCGCGCAGGAGAACGTCGAGACCGCGCTCGCCCCGCTCGGGGTCGGGACGGCGGCGCGTCGTCGCCGTGCCGCTGAGGCACTCGCCTCCGTCGGCCTCGACAGCCGGGCCTCGCACCTGCCGTCCGAGCTGTCGGGCGGCCAGCAGCAGCGCGTGGCCATCGCCCGCGCCCTGGTGAAGGACCCGAGCGTGCTGCTCGCCGACGAGCCGACCGGCGCCCTCGACGAGGACACCCGGAACGACATCATCGAGCTGCTCGAGCGGATCCGGAGCGAGCGCGGCATCACGCTCGTCGTCGTCACGCACGACTCGTGGGTCGCGCGGCGGGCGCAGCGGCGCCTGCAGCTGCGCGCGGGCGTGCTCACCGAGCGCCCCGTCGCGGCGCAGCGGGTCGGCTGACACCCGCGCATCCGACGGGCCGCTTCGGGCACGCCGGGCGTCCGATGACGCCCGGGGACGCCCGAAGTGGCCCGTCGCTCGCTGCGGCCGACCGCGCGGCGCCGGATGTGGTTCCCTCGAGAAGCGCGGTGCGGCGCGGGAGGCGGAACGATGGACGCGGACGTGATCGTGGTCGGCGGCGGCCTCGCCGGGCTCGTCGCCGCGGACGAGCTGCTCCGCGCGGGACGCCGGGTCGTCGTCGTGGAGCAGGAGAACGCCGGGAACCTCGGCGGCCAGGCCTTCTGGTCGTTCGGCGGCCTCTTCCTCGTCGACACCCCGGCACAGCGCCGGCTCGGCGTCAAGGACTCGTTCGACCTCGCCTGGCAGGACTGGCAGGGCTCCGCGCAGTGGGACCGCTTCGACGGCGACCACCCCGAGGACGAGTGGGCCGCGCGCTGGGGGCGCGCCTTCGTCGAGTTCGCGGCCGCCGACGCCCGGCCGTGGCTGAAGGACCGCGGGGTGCGCTTCACCCCGCTCGTCGGGTGGGCCGAACGCGGCGACGGTCGCGCGCTCGGGCACGGCAACTCGGTGCCGCGGTTCCACATCGCCTGGGGCACCGGCACGGGGATCTCCGAGCCGTTCGCCGACCGGATCCGCGCCGCCGCGGCCGAGGGACGCGTCTCGCTCCGCTTCCGGCACCGCGTCGACCGGCTGCTCGTCGAGGCCGGTCGGGTGGTGGGCGTGGAGGGCGCGCTGCTCGGCGCGGACGACGCGGCCCGGGGCGTGAGCTCGAGCCGCGAGGTCGTCGGCGACTTCGCGCTGCGCGGACAGGCGGTCGTGGTCGCGTCGGGCGGGATCGGCGGCGACCACGACCTCGTGCGGCGGTGGTGGCCCGAGCGCCTGGGCACGCCGCCCGCCACGATGCTGACGGGCGTCCCGGCCCACGTCGACGGGCGGATGCTCGACATCGCCGAGACGGCCGGCGCGCGGCTGACGAACCGCGACCGGATGTGGCACTACACGGAGGGTGTGCAGAACTTCGACCCGGTCTGGCCGGGCCACGGCGTCCGCATCCTCCCCGGCCCGTCGTCGATGTGGTTCGATGCGATCGGCAGGCGCCTGCCCGCGCCCGGCTTCCCCGGCGCCGACACGCTGGGCACGCTGCGCCTGCTGCGCACCGACCCGGCGATCGCGCCCCACGACCACTCGTGGTTCGTGCTCACCCGGCGGATCGTCGAGCGGGAGTTCGCGCTGTCGGGATCCGAGCAGAACCCGGATCTCACGGCTCGCGATCTCCGCATGGTGGCGCGCGACCGCCTCGGCCGCGGCGCCCCGCCGCAGGTCCGGGCCTTTCTCGAGCGCGGAGCCGACTTCGTCGTCGCCCGCGGGCTCGACGAGCTCGTGGCGCGGATGAACGCCCTCACCGCCGAGCCGCTGCTCGACCCGCGGGAGCTCGAGCGCCAGATCCGGGCGCGGGACGCCGAGCTCGCCAACCCCTTCGCGAAGGACGCGCAGGTGCAGACCATCCACAACGGGCGGCGGTTCCTCGGGGAGCGGGTGTGGCGGATCGCGAAGCCGCACCGCCTGCTCGATCCGGCTGCGGGACCGCTGATCGCGGTCAAGCTGCACATCCTCACCCGGAAGAGCCTCGGCGGCATCCAGACGGACCTCGACGGGCGGACGCTCGGCGCCGACGGCCGGCCCGTGCCCGGCCTGTACGCAGCGGGTGAGGCGGCCGGCTTCGGCGGGGGCGGCGCGCACGGCTACAACGCGCTGGAGGGAACGTTCCTCGGTGGCTGCCTGTTCACCGGTCGAACCGTCGGCCGGGCCCTCGCCGCCGCCCTCTGACCGCATCCCGCGAGCCGATCCTCCTGCGCGATCGATGGAGTTCTCGCACGGATCGGCCCCGGATCGGCTCGAACCGGTCGCCCGGATGCGGCGGCTCGCGGGTCAGGGGAGGCGGTGTGCGCGCACGGCGGTGCCGTAGGCGCAGATCTCCGTCCAGGTCTGGCCCATCTCGGACGTGTCGAACCGCATCGCCACGATGGCGTCGCCGCCCTTCGCCTCGGCCTCCTGGACCATCCGCTGGATGACCTGCGTGCGGCTGTCGGTAAGGGCCTGGGTCATGCCGGTCACCTCGCCGCCGAGCATCGACTGCAGGCCGGCGCCGAACTGCGCGACGATGTTGCGGGAGCGGACGGTCAGCCCGAAGACCTCGCCGAGCACCTCGTCGATGGCCCAGCCGGGCAGGTCGTTCATGGTCGAGATCAGCATGGTCGCGACCATAGCCCCGGCACGGGCCGAACCACGGGCCGATCGGCGTCGACCGAGCCTCGCCTTGTCGGGCAGCACCTGCGCGACGTCTTGTTGCTCGGCCGCCGCCACGGCCCAAGGCAGAGGGGCGCCGGTCGACCGCGCGGTGCATCGTTCACAAGCCTGTGAACCGCGCGTACGGTGAGCGCGGTGACAGCGGTCATCGAGGCATCGGGCCTGGTCAAGCGGTACGGGCGCACCCTCGCCCTCGACGGGCTCGACCTGACGGTGCACCGAGGTGAGGTGCACGGCTACCTCGGTCCCAACGGCGCGGGGAAGTCGACGACGATCCGCATCCTGCTGGGCCTCGCCAGGGCGACGAGCGGGCGCGTGAGCGTGCTCGGCGCCGATCCCTGGCGGGAGGCCCCGCGGCTGCATCGCCGGATCGCGTCCATCCCCGGTGACGTCGCCCTGTGGCCCGCGCTGTCCGGCGGCGAGACGATCGACCTCCTCGTGCGGCTGCGCGGCGGGGACGTCCGCGCCGACGCGTACCGGCGCCGGCGTGCGGCGCTGATCGACACCTTCCGGTTCGATCCGTCCAAGGCGGCCGGCACCTACTCGAAGGGCAACCGTCAGAAGGTCGCGCTGCTCGCCGCCCTCGCCCACCCAGCCGACCTCTACGTGTTCGATGAGCCGACGAGCGGACTGGATCCGCTCATGGAGGGGGTCTTCCTGAAGGAGGTGGGCGTGCTCGCGCACGGCGGGGCGACCGTCCTACTCTCCTCCCACCTGCTCGGGGAGGTCGAGCGGCTCTGCGACCGCGTCTCCATCCTGCGGGCCGGCCGGGTCGTCGAGTCGGGCACGCTGGACGAGCTGCGGCACCTCACGCGCACGGCGGTGTCGTTCGACCGTGGACACCTGACCGAGGCGGATCTCCGCCGCATCCCCGGTGCTCACGGCGTCGTCCTGGCGGAGGGGCGCGTGTCGCTCGCCCTCGACTCGGACGCGGTCGCGGCGGTGCTGCCGGCGCTCGGGTCGCTCGGTGTCACGGGGCTGCGGGTCGCGCCGCCGAGTCTCGAGGACCTCTTCCTGCGGCACTATGGCGACGAGGTGCCGGCCTGATGGTGTGGGTGCTCCTGCGCTTCCGGCTGCGGCGCGACCGGCTGCAGCTGGCGATCTGGACCGTCGCCCTCTTCGCGCTCCTGCTCATCACCGCGTCCGCGATGGCCTCCACGTTCCCCACGGCCGCGGACCGCGCGGGGGTGCTCCGGATCGCGCTCGTCACCCCCGCGCTCCTCGTGCTGCGCGGCGCACCGCAGGGCCCCGGCCTCGGCGGCATCACGGTGTTCGAGATCGCGGCGTTCCAGGCGCTGCTCGTCGGGCTGATGAGCACGTTCCTCGTGGTCCGCAACACCCGCGCCGAGGAGGATCGCGGCACCGCCGACACGCTCGCCGCCACGGCCGCGGGGCGCACCCTCCCATCCGTCGCAGCCCTCCTCGAGGCGGTCGTCGCGAACGTGCTGGCCGCCGCGGCGAGCGCGCTCGGGCTCCTCGCCGGCGGCCTGCCCGCCGGTGGCTCGATCGTGTTCGGCGCCGCGCTCGGTGCGGCGGGCTGCGCCTTCGCGGGGCTCGGCCTGCTCGTCGCTCAGGTCGCGCCGGCGAGCCGCCCGGCCAACGGATGGTGCGCCGCTCTCGTCCTGGCCGCGTACGCCCTGCGCGGCATCGGGGACGCGACGGGGACCGCGCGTCCGGCGACCCTGACCCTCACCCCGGCCTGGCCGAGCCTGCTCAGCCCGATCGGGTGGGTGCAGGCGACGCGGCCCTACGCGAGCGACGACCTCCGGCCCGCCCTGGTCGCGCTCGCCGTCGGTGCCGTCGCCGGGGCGGCCGCCCTCGCGGTGCTGCGGATCCGGGACCTCGGGGCCGGGCTCCTGCCGCAACGGGCCCTCCGGCCCGCCGCGTCGCCGCTGCTCCGCGGCCCCATCGGCCTCGCCGCGCGCCTGCAGCGCGGCAGCGCACTCGGCTGGGGCGTCGGGGCGCTCCTGCTCGGCCTCCTCGGCGGCGACCTGGCCGACCTCGTCCTCCGGCAGCTCGGGAACGATCCGGCGGTCTCGCGGATCATCGTGCGCCTCGCGGGCGGTTCCACAGGCCTCGTCGACGGGTTCATCGGCGTCATCGGGGCCTTCGTCGGCGTCCTCGCGGCCGCGGGCGCCGTGCAGGGGGCCATTCGGCTTCGGCAGGAGGAGGCCGCCGGCGGCGCGGACCAGGTGCTGTCCGGGGCGGTCGGCCGCGTCCGCTGGCTGCTGTCCGTCCTGCTGGTCGCCGGGACCTCGGCCGCCGCTGCGCTCGTCGTGGCGGGGCTCGCCGCCGGTGCGATCGCCGTGACGGTGCGCCCCGACGGCGCAGCGGGCGGCTTCGGGGCCTGGTTCGGAACGATGGTGTGGCAGCTGCCGGCGGTCCTCGTGCTGCTCGGCCTCGTCGCGCTGGTCTTCGCGCTCGTGCCGCGCGCGACGGTCCCGGTCGGCTGGTTCCTCCTCGTCGCAGCGGCGTTCCTCGGCGAGTTCGGGACGCTGCTCGACCTGCCGGCCTGGCTGCGCGAGCTCGCCCCGTTCACGCACTCGCCCGCGGTCGCGCTCCGGGATCCGTCGTACGCCGGCGCCGCATGGATGACGGTGATCGCCGTCGTCACGGTCGGCCTGGCCGCGCTCGTCCTCCGCCGGCGGGACACGGTGCCGTGACCGACGCCCCGCTGCAGCCCTTCGCCGAACGCCTCGCCGCCGTGTTCGCCGCGGCCGGCTTCCCCCGCATGCCGGCCCGCGTGCTGATGACCCTGGTGACCGCTCCGGGCGCCCGGCTGACCGCGGTCCAGCTGCGCGAGCGGCTCGGCATCAGCGCCGCCGCGGTCTCCGGCGCGGTCCGCTACCTCGAGACCGTCCACCTGGTCCGTCGGCTGCCGCACGAGGGGTCCCGGCGCGAGGTCTACGAGGTGGCCGACGGCACCGGCTGGTACACCGCCTCACTGCGGGCCACCGCCGCCTACGACGCCATCGGGGCGCTCCTGCCGGAAGGTGTCGCGGCGGCGACCGCGATCGGCGCGGCCGACGTCGCCGGCCGGCTCGACGAGACGGCCCGGTTCTTCGCGTTCGTGCGGTCGCAGCTGCCCGCGCTGCTCGAGGAGTGGGAGGCGATCCGCGAGCAGCCACCCGGCTGACGTGAGGGCGGCGTGTGTAGCGTCGAAACGGCGCGGACGGCGTGCTGTCGAGGAAGAGAGAAGTCGCGGATGCCGGGGACCGGGAACGACCAGGAGGCCGTGCGCGCACGGGCCGCCGAGCTGCTCGCCACGATGACGCCGGCCGAGAAGGCCGGCCAGCTCACGCAGTACTTCTTCTTCTCGCTGCCGGAGGGCGCGGAGGCGGATCCGGCGCTCGGCCTCGACCCGGCCGCTCAGCCTCGCGAGGTCCAGGCCGCGCTCGATCGGGGGCAGGTGGGCTCGCTGCTCTTCGTCACCGATCCGGCCAGGATCAACGAGCTGCAGAAGCGGGCCGTCGAGGGGAACCGGCAGGGCATCCCGCTGCTGTTCGGCTTCGACGTGATCCACGGCCTGCGCACGATCCTCCCGGTGCCGATCGGGATGGCGGCCTCGTGGGATCCCGACGTGATCGCCCGCGGCCAGGCCGTCGCCGCACGGGAGGCGCGGGCGGTCGGTATCCACTGGACCTTCGCGCCGATGGTCGACATCGCGCGCGACCCGCGCTGGGGGCGGATGATCGAGGGCGCCGGTGAGGACCCGTTCCTGGGCGCCGCCGTCGCCGCCGCCCAGGTGCGCGGGTTCCAGGGCGACGTGCTCGGCGCCCCCGAGCACGTGATCGCCGGGCCGAAGCACTTCGCCGGCTACGGGTACGCCATCGGCGGCCGCGACTACGACGAGGTGAACCTCGCCGACGCCGAGCTCTGGAACACCGTCCTCCCGCCGTTCAAAGCGGCGATCGAGGCGGGCGCCGGCAACGTCATGACCGCCTACATGGACCTGAACGGGATCCCCGCGACGGCGAACGCCTGGCTCTTCAGGGACGTGCTGCGAGCCACGTGGGGCTTCGAGGGCTTCGTCGTGAGCGACGCGAACGCGGTCCGCAACCTCACGACGCACGGCTTCGCTCCCGACCTGACGGCCGCCGGTGCCCGCGCGCTCGCCGCGGGCACCGACATGGAGATGGTGATCACCGACCCGGCGTTCGGCCACCTGACGGAGGCGCTCGATGCG
>DASYJR010000053.1:0-3933 GCA_035996305.1 Amnibacterium sp.
CCAGGAGAGGGTGAGCCCGGAGTCGATGATGTCCTCGACGATGAGCACGCGGCGCCCGTCGAGCTCGGTGTCGAGGTCCTTCAGGATGCGCACGACACCCGACGAGCGCGTGCTCGAGCCGTAGGAGCTGACCGCCATCCAGTCCATCTCGACGGGGATCCTGAGCTCGCGGGCGAGGTCGGCCATCACCATGACGGCGCCCTTCAGCACGCCGACGAGCAGGAGCGGTCGTTCGTCGCCGGATGCACGGTCGTCGGCCTCGATCCGCCGGCAGAGCTCGGCGATGCGGGCGGCGATCTGATCCTCGGTGTGGAGCACCCCGGAGAGGTCGCCCTCGACGTCGCTCGGTTGCACGCTGCCTCCCCCTCTAGACGGCCGTGAACTCGATCCGGCCGGCGGCGCGGACCACCCTAACGCCGGGGAGATCGAGGGGCCCCTGCCCGTGCCACTCGGTCACGAGGCGGGCGACCTCCAGGGTCTGCGCGCGGCTCAGTGTGCGGCCGAACTCGTGCTCGACCGCGAGGCGGATGAGGCGCTGCGCGAGCGCGGGCGGGTTCGCGGCGAGCGCCTCGACGGGCAGCGCGATGCCCCCGTCCGCGAGCTCGGCGAGCTCGGGCGCCTGCTCCTCGGCGAGGAGGTCGAGCGCGGCGGCGTCCTCCTGCAGCTGGGCGGCGGTGCGCGCGAGGGCGACCGCGACGCCGGGCCCGAGTGCGGCCTCGAGCGCGGGCAGGGCGTCGAGCCGGACGCGCACCCGGGTGAACCGCCGATCGGCGTTGTACGGATCCGACCACGGCTCGCGCCCCTGATCCGTGCAGGCGAGCACCGTCGTCGCGCGACGCACGCCGAGCAGCGGCCGAACGAACGGGGGGGCGTCGAGGCGCATCCCCGCGACCGCGTCGGGTCCGGATCCCCTCGCGAGGCCGAGCAGCACGGTCTCCGCCTGGTCGTCGAGGGTGTGGGCGGTGAGGATGCGCCCGGCCCCGGTGGCCTCGAGGGCGTGATCGAACGCGTCCAGCCGCGCGGCGCGGGCGGCGGCCTCGGGGCCCCCCTCGCCGTCGACGGTCACGGTCTCGATGAGCACAGGATCGAGGCCGAGCTCGTGCGCCGTGTCAGCGGCCTGCCGGGCGACGGCCGCCGACCCCGGCTGGAGGCCGTGGTCGACCACGACCGCACCGATGCGGCGACCGGCCCGCGGTCCCTCGAACGCCGCGGCGAGCGCGAGCGCCAGGGAGTCGGGCCCGCCCGACAGCCCGATCAGCGCCTCCGGCCCGGTCTCGCGGACCGGCACGACCCGCAGGCCCGCACGCACGGCCCGGCGGACGTCCGCGACCGCCGGCGTCAGTCGGGGCCGATCGGGCATCCGCTAACGTTAGGGCCGCCCGCGGCGGGCCGGATCCGCCTCCCGCCGCTCACCTGCGTGGAGGACGACCGTGGCCGAGTACGACGTCATCATCGAGATCCCCAAGGGGAGTCGGAACAAGTACGAGGTCGACCACGTGACCGGCCGCGTCTACCTGGACCGCGTGCTCTTCACGGCCTTCGTCTACCCGGTCGACTACGGCTTCTTCGAGAACACGCTCGGGCTCGACGGCGATCCGGTCGACGCACTCGTGCTGCTCGAGTACCCCGTGTTCCCCGGCGTCGGGGTGAAGGTGCGCCCGGTCGCGGTGCTGAACATGAGCGACGAGGCCGGTTCGGACGCGAAGATCATCGCCGTGCCGCACAAGGACCCGCGCTGGCAGCACATCCAGGACATCGGCGACGTGCCCGAGCAGACCCGCAAGGAGTTCGAGCACTTCTTCGCCCGGTACAAGGACCTCGAGCCCGGCAAGTTCGTGAACATCGAGGGCTGGGGCGACGCCGCCGAGGCCGACCGCATCATCCAGGATGGGTTCACCCGCCTCACCGACGCGGGCGCCGACCACAGCTGACGCGCTGCGCGGCCCGCGCTCCCCGCACGGACGTCGGACCTCGTGCGCCGCACGGCTCCGGACCCGCATGAGCTCGTCGCGCGGTGCGGGTTTCTCCGTCGATCGCGGAGGTCGTGGATGCGTGCCGCGCCCCGCGCCGGCACTCGGGTCAGGCCGTGGGCCGCGCGACCTCGGGCATCCGGTCGGCGTCGCGCACCGGCACCTCCCGCACCGGCACACCGTCGTAGGGCGCCTCGATCATGTCGCCGCCACCGGAGTAGATGGTGACGTGGTAGATGCCGCCACTGCTGTCCGCGTAGAAGACGAGGTCGCCGGGACGCACCTGCGAGTAGGGCACGAGCTGCCCCTGCGAGCGCGCGAGCGCGTACTGCGCGGTAGCGGAATGGCCACCCACGTCGATCCCGACGGACAGGTACGCCTTCCAGGTGAGCCCGGAGCAGTCCCAGGTGTTCGGTCCGGCACCGGCGAACCGGTACATGTCGCCGATCTGGTCGCGGGCGAACGCGACCGCCGCGGCCGCCTGCGACGTGTTGCCGGTGCCGACTGATCCACCGGACGACCCGCCCGGCGAGGACGACCCGCCCGAGGACGACCCGCCCGGCGAGGACGAACCACCCGACGAGGAACCACCCGACGACGAACCACCCGACGACGACCCACCCGAGGACGACCCGCCCGACGACGAGCCACCCGACGAGGAACCACCCGACGAGGACCCACCCGACGAGGACCCACCCGACGAGTGCTCGGCCTTCGCCGCCGCGACCTCGCGGCGGTGCTGCACGCCGGCCACGTAGGACGCCGCGACCTGGGTGCTCGTGTGCTGGAGGTCGGCGAGCTGCGACAGGAGCCGGTTCACGTGCTGCTGCTGGGCGCGGACGGCGGCCTCGGCGGCGGCCGAGGTGCGCTGCGTGGCGGCGAGCGCGGTCGCGGCGGTGGCGGCACGCTGCTTCAGCTCGGTCTCGGCCGCGTCGGCCTGGGCGCCGAGCGCCTTCGCGGAGTTCTCGTCCGCCACGGCGCCGTTGTAGATCGCGGCGGACTGCGCGGAGAGCTGCGACATCGTCGCGAGCCGGTACAGCAGATCGCTCGCGTTCGAGCCGTTGAGCAGCAGATCGGTGGGCAGGTCGCCGCCGGTGGTACGGGCGAGGTGCGCGGCGAGCAGTCCGGCCCGCATCCGCGAGGTGCGGGCCCGAGCTGCGGCGGCGTCCGCCTCCTTCGTGAGCGCGTCGTGCTGCAGCCGGGCGGCGTCCTCGCCTGCCTGGGCGACGTGTGAGTGCTCGGCGGCGATCTGCGCGGCGCGACCGGCGGCGTCCGCCTTGTCCTGCAGGGAGGTGATCAGCGCGGTGATCCTCGCGACTTCCGCCTTGGCGGCCGACTCGTTCCGCGCGGCGTTCTGCACGTCCTGCCAACTCGGATACGTCGGCACGTCCGCGGATGCCGGCGTGATCGTGAACGCGGCGGTCACCGCTCCCAGGGTGACCGCGCCCACGGTGATGCCGATCGGCGCGGCGTGGTGCCTGCGCACTGCCTCAGCCAATGGTGATCCCCCGGGCGCCCAGGAACGGCACCGCGTTGACGGCGACCTCGTTGATCCGCACCTCGAAGTGGAGGTGGCAGCCGGTCGCGGCCCCCGTCATGCCGACCGAGGCGATGTTCTGGCCCGAGGACACCTGCTGGCCGACGTGCACGAAGGTGCCGCCGGGCCGGACGTGGGCGTAGCCGGTCGAGACGCCGCCGCCGTTGTCGATCTCGATGAAGTTGCCGTACGTGCCGAGCCAGCCGGCGTAGATGACCGTGCCGGCATGCGCCGCGTACATCGAGCTCCCGCAGCCGGCGCCGATGTCGGTGCCGCGGTGGAACGGGTTCGCCCCCGCGGGCCGGTCGGCGCGGTAACCGAACCCGTCGGTGATCGGACCGTACGCCGGCAGCGCCCATCCCGACGAGCCCACCGATCCCCCCGCGCCGCCGCCCCCGGCGGCTGCCGCGGCTGCTGCCGCGGCCT
>DASYJR010000054.1:0-13687 GCA_035996305.1 Amnibacterium sp.
TGGACCGGTTCGTCTCGGGGGAGCGCGACGTCCTCACCGATCTCGTCGCCATGATCGCCACCAACATCGACGACTCCGACGACGTCGAGGTGCACCGGCTGCGCAAGCGGGTGCTGGAGCGCGAGCCGCAGCTGCTCGGGCTGCGGGTGGCGGAGACGCAGCGGTTCCACCAGATGGCGGTGCAGGCGGCGGCGCAGCGGCTGCGCGCCGACGCGGAGCGCGCCGGCCAGGTGCCGGACGAGGATGCGATCGCCCAGCGGGCGGGCCTCGTGGTGCTCGTGGCCGCGGCGGTGACCCGGCACGGGTGGAGCCGCTGGGTCGCGACAGGAGGCACGCCGTCGCTCGGGGCTGCGGTGCTCGCGGGCTTCGAGGACTTCCGGGGCATCGCCGCGGAGGTCGTCGCGCCGGGGGATCCCGCGCTGCTGCCCGCGTGACCCGCGCCGTCGCTCCGGAGGCGGCCGTCACGGATGGACTACACTCGACGGCGCCGCACGCCGCCCTAGCTCAGTCGGCAGAGCGATTCACTCGTAATGAATAGGTCGGGGGTTCGATTCCCCCGGGCGGCTCCGCAACGAGCACGAGGACCGTCCCGCAGGGGCCGGTCCTCGTGCTCGTCGGGCCGAGTGGTGTCGCCTCGGATCCGGATGCCCGTTCCCTCCCCGTACGGACACGTCCGCACGCTGCAGCGCGCTGAGTTGTCCGCACGGCGCTGACAACCGCCGCCTGCGGACATCCGCGGCCGACGCTCGGGCGGCGCCCGATAGCGTTCGCGTGGAGGTGCGCATGACGGACGACGGACCGGGCTGGGGGATCCTCGCGACCGGATGGATCGCGCAGACCTTCACGCAGGACCTGCAGGACGCCGGCATGCGGGTCGCCGCGGTCGGCAGCCGCACCGCCGAACGTGCGCAGGCGTTCGCCGACGAGCGCGGGATCCCGCACGCGCACGGCTCGTGGGAGGCGCTCGCCGCGGATCCGACGGTCGACGTCGTCTACGTGGCGACCCCCCATCCGTTCCACGCCGAGGGCGCGAGGATCGCGCTCGAGCACGGCAAGCACGTGCTCGTCGAGAAGTCGTTCACGCTGAACGCGGCCGAGGCCGCCGATGTCGTCGCGCTCGGCGCCGAGCGGGGCCTCGTCGTGCTCGAGGCGATGTGGACGCGGTTCCTGCCGCACATGGCGGAGGTCCACGAGGCCGTCGCCGCCGGCGAGATCGGTACGCCGCAGGTGCTCGTGGCCGAGCACACGCAGTCGCTGCCCGCCGACCCCGCGCACCGGATGAACGACCCGGAGCTCGGCGGCGGTGCCCTGCTCGACCTCGGCATCTACCCGATCTCGTTCGGTGTGGACCTCTTCGGGCTCCCCGTCGACGTCCACGCGACCGCGACGTTCACCCCCACGGGCGTCGACCAGCGCGTGCAGGGCGTGCTCACCCACGAGGGTGGGACCTCGACGGTCTTCCTCGCGGCATCCGACCTCGCCGGCACCAACCGCGCGTCCATCCTCGGCACCGGCGGCTCGATCGAGATCGAGCACACGTGGTACGCGCCGACCGGCTACACGGTCCTCGACCTCGAGCGGAAGGTCGTGCGGTCGTCCCGCCCGGAGGTGCCGCACCGCGGCATGCAGTACCAGGCCCTCGAGCTCGAGGCGCTGATGCGCGCCGGCGGGACGAGCAGCGAGCGGATGCCGGCGGAGCAGTCCGTGGGCATCATGGGGGTGCTCGACACGGTCCGCGAGCGCATCGGCCTCGTCTACCCGCAGGAGCGCCGCGCCGCGGGATGAGCCGGATCCCCTCCGAGCCCTGCCTACACTGGCGTGATGCGGAGGCGGACCACCGCGGTGATCAGCGGCGCTGCCCTCGTCGCGCTCGTCGCGGGATGCTGGGGTGCGGCGCACGCCATCGGCGGCGTCGCGCCCGTCACGGCGGTGTCGGCATCTCCTGCGGCGGCGGTCGCGAACCCGGCGGCGGCGCCGGCGGTGACGCTGCAACCGACTCGGACGCCGACCCCGACCCCCACGCCGACCGTCAAGGCGGCCGCGCGCACCTGCTCCATCGCGGCGGCCGCCCGCGACCCGCGGCTCCACGCGTTCCAGGCCGCGGTGCTCGACGTGAAGACGGGCAAGCAGGTGTTCGGACGCCGATCGACGACGCCGTCGCGCACCGCGAGCGTGCTGAAGGTGCTCACCACGGCGGCGGCGCTGCACGTGCTCGGCCCCGGCTACCGCCTCACCACGACGGTGGTCTCGGGCAGCCGGCCGGGCGAGATCGTGCTCGTCGGCGGCGGCGACGTCACCCTGTCCCGCACCCCGACGGGCAGCACCCCCTACTACTCCGGCGCCGCGCACCTCGCCGACCTCGCGCGCCAGGTGAAGAAGGCCTGGGCCGCGGATCCGAAGCACAAGGGCGTGCCGATCAGCCGCGTCGTGCTCGACTCGTCCTATTTCGGCGGCCCCGCCTGGCAGCCGTCGTGGGCCGTGGCCGAACGGATCCAGGGCACCACGCCGAGGATGACCGCGCTCATGGTGGACGGCGACCGTGCCGACCCCTACGCCACCGACTCCTACCGCAGCACGGACCCGGTCGGCCGCGCCGGGTCCGCCTTCGCCGGGTACTTCGGCTCGGTGACGGTCACACGCGGCACCGCCCCCGCCGGCGCGGCGGTGCTGGGCGCGGTGCACTCGCAGCCGGTGTCCACGCTCGTGAAGCAGACCCTCATCGTCTCCGACAACACGCTCGCCGAGGCGCTCGCCCGCGTGACCGCGATCGTCTCCGGTGCGGGCAACACGTTCTCGGCCGAGCAGGCGGGCACGCTCGGTGGGCTGCAGGCCTACGGGGTCGACACCACCGGCATCCGCATCGTCGACGGGTCGGGCCTCAGCGACGACAACCGGGTGCCACCCGCCTACCTGACGAAGCTCATGGTGAAGGTGCTGCACCGCGACGGCGCGCTCGGCGCCCTCTACGACGGCCTGCCGATCGCGGGCCGCACCGGGTCGCTCAGCTACTCCGACCGGTTCCAGGGCGCAGCGGCCCGGGCCGACGGTCAGGTGCATGCGAAGACCGGCTGGATCGACACCGGCTACACGCTCGCCGGCATCATCCATGCGAAGGACGGCACGATGCTCACCTTCGCCTTCTACGCCCTCGGGCCGATCACCGAGTCCACGAAGTACGCCCTCGACGGCATCACCGCCGACACCTGGGCCTGCGGCGCGAAGCTCGCGAACGACTGAAGCGTTCCTAGGATGGCGGGCATGGCGCGCGCCCTCCTCGTCATCGACGTGCAGAACGACTTCACCGAGGGCGGTGCCCTCGGCGTCGATGGCGGCGCCGCGGTCGCGGCCGGGATCACCGAGCACCTCGCCCGCCACCGCGCCGACTACGACCTCGTCGTCGCGTCCCGCGACTGGCACGACGGCGAGAACGACAACGGCGGCCACTTCGCGCACGGCCGACCGGACTTCGTCGACACCTGGCCGGTGCACTGCGTCGCGGGCACGGCCGGCGCCGAGTACCACCCCGCGCTCGCCATCGACGGGATCGACGCCCACGTGCGCAAGGGCCAGGGCCGGCCGGCCTACTCGGCGTTCGAGGGGGTGCTCGACGACGGGGAGGCCCTGGCGGGCCTGCTGGCCGATCGGGGCGTGACCGACGTCGACGTCGTCGGCATCGCCACCGACTACTGCGTGCGCGCCTCCGCACTCGACGCCGCCGCGACGGGGATGCGGGTCCGGGTGCTCACCGACCTCGTCGCCGGCGTCGCGCAGGCCTCGAGCGCCGCCGCGCTCGAGGAGCTGCGGGGTGCCGGGATCGAGACCGTCCCGGCCTCGCCCGGGGCCCATCCGACGCCCGGGTGCCGCCCGTAGGATCGGTGCCGAGCGCGGTCCCGCCCGAACCCGCGGCCCCTCCGGCCGGTCCCGGCGCCGCCGCGTGCACGAGCGAGGAGGTACGGCATGGCGACGGCGGCGGACGAGGCGAAGGTGCTGGCGGACGTGCCGACGGGCCTGCTGGTCGGCGGGTCCTGGCAGGACGCGCTGCGCGGTCGTCGCTTCGACGTCGTGGACCCGTCGACGGGCTCGACGCTCGTCGCGGTCGCCGACGCGTCTCCCGAGGACGCGGTGCGCGCGCTCGATGCCGCCGTGGTCGCGCAGGACGGGTGGGCCGCCACGGCGCCGCGCACCCGCAGCGACATCCTGCGCCGGGCGTGGGAGGCGGTGCAGGAGCGGCGGAACGACATCGCCCTGCTCATGACGCTGGAGATGGGCAAGCCGCTCGCGGAGTCCCTCGGCGAGGTGACCTACGGATCCGAGTTCCTCCGCTGGTTCTCGGAGGAGGCCGTGCGCATCACCGGCCGGTACGGGGTCAACCCGGAGGGCACGGGCCGCACCATCGTCTCCCAGCACCCGGTCGGGCCCTGCTACCTGATCACGCCGTGGAACTTCCCACTCGCGATGGCGACCCGGAAGATCGCGCCCGCCCTGGCCGCCGGCTGCACCGTCGTCGTCAAGCCCGCCGAGCTCACGCCGCTGACCACGTTGTACGTCGCCCGGCTGCTCGAGGAGGCCGGCCTTCCGCCCGGTGTGCTGAACGTCGTGCCCACCACGACGGCGGGGGCGATCACGGAGCCGCTCCTCGCCGACCGCCGGCTGCGCAAGTTGAGCTTCACCGGATCGACGCCGGTGGGCGTGAAGCTCCTGCAGCAGGCGGCCGGCAACGTGCTCCGCACCTCGATGGAGCTCGGCGGCAACGCGCCCTTCATCGTGTTCGACGACGCCGACCTCGACGCGGCCGTCGAGGGTGCGATGCTCGCGAAGTTCCGCAACGTCGGGCAGGCGTGCACCGCGTCCAACCGGTTCCTCGTGCACGAGGCCGTCGCGGACGAGTTCGCCGACCGGCTCACCTCCCGCGTCTCGGCGCTGCCGGTCGGCCGTGGCACGGACGAGGGCGTCCGCATCGGACCGCTCATCAACGAGGCCGCGGTCGGCAAGGCCGAGGAGCTCGTGCGTGATGCCGTCGGACGCGGCGCCACCGTCCGCATCGGCGGCGGGCGGATCGACCGGCCCGGCACCTTCTACTCGCCGACGGTCCTCGACCGCGTTCCGGCCGGCAGCGACATCCTCCGCACCGAGATCTTCGGACCCGTCGTGGCCATCTCCCGCTTCTCGACCGAGGACGACGCCGTGCGGCTCGCGAACGACACCGAGTACGGGCTCGTCTCCTACGTCTACACGAAGGACCTCGCGAGGGGGCAGCGGATGATCGAACGGCTCGAGACCGGGATGATGGGCCTGAACGCGGGCGTCATCTCGAACGCGTCCGCGCCGTTCGGCGGGGTCAAGCAGTCCGGCATCGGCCGAGAGGGCGGCTTCGAGGGCATCCACGAGTACCTCTCGACGAAGTACACGATGACCCCCTCGCCGTTCGCCTGATCCGCCGATGGACGTGCGAACGACCCGGCGGGGCGTCCCGCTGACGGAGCTCGGCTTCGGCACCGCACCCCTCGCCGGGCTCTTCACGCCGGTGTCCGAGGAGCAGGCGGCCGCGGCGCTGGACGCCGCGTGGGACGCGGGCTTCCGCTACTTCGACACGGCACCGCACTACGGGCTGGGCCTGGCGGAGCGGCGCCTCGGCGCGGCCCTCGCCGCTCGGCCGCGCGACGAGGTCGTCGTCTCCACCAAGGTCGGCCGGCTGCTCGTCCCGAACCCCGGCGGCGAGGGCCGGCTCGACGACGACGGCTTCGCCGTGCCCGCCGACGTGCGGCGGGAGTTCGATTTCAGCCGCGACGGGGTGCTCCGGTCCCTCGAGGCGAGCCTCACCCGGCTCGGGCTCGACCGCGTCGACATCGTCTACCTCCACGACCCCGACCAGCACTGGCAGGCGGCCTCGACGACGGGCGTCGACGCGCTCGTCGAGCTGCGCGACCAGGGCGTGGTCCGGGCGATCGGCGCGGGGATGAACCAGTCCGCGATGCTCACCGAGTTCGTGCGCCGCACCGACATCGACCTCGTGCTCGTCGCCGGGCGCTACACGCTGCTCGAGCAGGGTGCGCTCGACGACCTGCTGCCCGCCGCGGCCGAGCGGGGCGTCGAGGTGGTCGCCGGGGCGATCTACAACTCGGGGCTGCTCAGCCGCCCGCGGCCCGCGGACGACGCGACCTACGACTACGCGCCCGTGCCGGCCGACGTTCGGAACCGGGTGATCCGGCTCGCCGAGGCGTGCGAGGCCGCCGGCACCACGCTGCCCGCCGCTGCGACCCGGTTCCCGCTCCGCAACCCGCAGGTCGTGTCGGCCGTGCTCGGGCTGCGCAGCCCGGAGGAGGTCGCCGAGGCCGTGCACCGGGCCACGGCGACGGTCCCGGATGCACTGTGGCCCGCGCTGGCCGGCGCCGGTCTGATCGATCCGAGGGAGGGCACGCGATGACGCGTATCACCGGCATCCGCACGCACGACGTCCGGTTCCCGACGTCGCTGACGCAGGACGGCTCGGACGCCATGAACAAGGTGACCGACTACTCGGCCGCCTACATCGTGCTCGAGACGGACGAGCCCGGCCTCGCCGGCCACGGCTTCACCTTCACGATCGGGCGCGGCAACGACCTCTGCTGCGCGGCGGCGGAGCAGCGTGCGCGGCCGCTCGTCGGGCGGGACGTCGACGAGCTCGTGGGCGACCTCGGCCGCACCTACCGGGAGCTCGGATCCGACAGCCAGCTGCGCTGGCTCGGCCCCGAGAAGGGCGTCGTGCACCTCGCGATGGCCGCCGTCATGAACGCCGTCTGGGACCTCGCCGCGCGCAGGGCGGGCAAGCCGCTCTGGCGGCTGCTCGTCGACATGACACCGGAGCAGCTCGCCGACGCGGCCGACCTGAAGTACCTCTCGGACGTGCTGACCCGCGACGAGGCGGTCGCGATGCTCGCCGAGCTCGCGCCCACGCGCGAGCAGCGGGTCGCGGAGCTCGAGGCCGCCGGCGGCTACCCCTGCTACACGACGAGCGCCGGCTGGCTCGGCTACAGCGACGAGAAGCTGCGGCTGCTGCTCCGCGAGGCGGTCGACGCGGGGTACCGGCACGTGAAGCTGAAGGTCGGATCCGACCTGGAGGACGACGTGCGGCGCCTCACCATCGCGCGGGAGGTGATCGGCTGGGACGCCGACCTGATGATCGACGCGAACCAGGTGTGGGACGTGCCGGAGGCGATCGCCTGGATGGGGCACCTCGCCGAGTTCAAGCCGCTGTGGATCGAGGAGCCGACCAGCCCGGACGACGTGCTCGGGCACGCCGCCATCCGCCGGGCGGTCGCGCCGATCGGCGTCGCGACCGGTGAGCACGGCATGAACCGGGTGCTGTTCAAGCAGCTCTTCCAGGCGGAGGCGATCGACTACTGCCAGCTCGACTCGGCCCGGCTCGCCGGCGTGAACGAGATCCTCGCGGTGTACCTGATGGCGAAGAAGTTCGGCGTGCCCGTCTGCCCGCACGCGGGCGGGGTCGGGCTCTGCGAGCTCGTGCAGCACCTGTCGATATTCGACTTCGTCGCGGTCTCCGGCACCCTGGAGCACCGCGTCACCGAGTACGTCGACCACCTGCACGAGCATTTCGCCGACCCGTGCGTCGTCGCCGACGGCCGCTACCGGCTGCCGGCCGCGCCGGGCTACAGCGCGCGGATGCACGACGCCTCCGTCGCCCGCTTCACCTTCCCGGACGGCGGGTACTGGGCGACGGCGGGCCTCCCGGGCTGAGCCCCCCTCCGCGCCCTACGGACGTTTCGGCGCTGGGAAGGGCTCAGACCAGCAGCTGGCTCGCCGCCAGCTCGCGGTAGAGCGACGACGACTCCACCAGCTCGTCGTGCCGGCCCGTCGCGACGGTGCGCCCGGCGTCGACCACCACGATCTGATCGGCGTCGACCACCGTCGAGAGGCGGTGCGCGATCACGATCACGGTGCGGCCGACCGAGGCGGTCTGCAGCGACTCCCGCAGCAGCTGCTCGTTGCGGCCGTCGAGGTTCGAGGTCGACTCGTCGAGCAGCAGCACGGGCGCGTCCGCGAGCAGCGCCCGCGCGATGGCGAGCCGTTGCCGCTCCCCGCCGGAGAGCAGCACGCCCTCCTCGCCCACCGGGGCGTCCAGGCCCCGTGGATGCTTCAGCACCGCGGCCCGCAGGTTCACCGCGTCGAGCGCGGCGAGGCAGTCCTCCTCCGTGGCGAGCGGGGCCGCGAGCACCAGGTTCTCCCGGATCGTGCCGGCGAGCGCCGGCGCGTCCTGCTCGACGTAGCCGAACTGGCTCCGCAGCACGTCCCGGGGGAGCCGGCGGATGTCCACGCCGCCGAGCCGCACCGTGCCCGCGTCGACGTCGTAGAACCGTTCGAGCAGCGAGAGCATGGTGCTCTTGCCCGCCCCCGACGGCCCGACGAGCGCCGTGCGCGTGCCGCGCGGGACCGCGAACGACACGTCGTGGAGCACGTCGATCACCGACCCGTCCTCGCCGCTGTAGGCGAACGAGACGTGCTCGAACTCGATGGCGGGCGCGGCCGGGGCCGCGATCGCGTTCGCCGGTCCGGTGAGCGTGGCGTCGGCCGCATCCGTCGCCGTCTCGCTCGGCAGGTCGAGCACCTCCGTGATGCGGCCGAGGGCGCCGAGTGCGGATGCGACCGAGCTCGCCGCCCCGAACGCCTGGCCGAGCGGCATCACGAGCAGGAACAGGAAGAAGAGGAACGCCGACAGGTTCGCGATCGTCGTGGCGCCGGCCGCGACCTGGTAGCCGCCGACCCCGATCACGACGAGGAACGCGAGGTTCAGCGTGAGGCTCGCCACCGGCACGACGGGGGCCGAGGCGCCGGCGACGCGGAGGCCGGCGATCCAGGCGTCCTTCGCGACGCCGACGACCGCCTCCGTCTCGCGCTCGGTCGCCCCCGACGCGCGGATGGTCCGGACGGCGCCGATCGAGCGCTCCACCTCCGCCGTCAGCCGGCCGACCGCGTCCTGCTGCTGCCGGCTGGCCGCGCGGATCCGCCGGGCGAGCCCGCCGACCACGAGGATCGCGAACAGGATGATGAGCACGGTGATCCCGAGCAGCAGCGGGTCGAAGACGAGCATCCCGATCAGCGCGCCGACGAACGTGATCGCGCCGCCGGCCGCGTCGACGAGCCCCTGCGTGAGCACGGCGTAGAGCAGCGTCGTGTCGGTGCCGATCCGCGAGACGAGGTCCCCGGTGCGCCGCCGGTCGAAGTCCGCGACGGGCAGGCGCAGCAGGTGGCGGATCAGCCGTTGCCGGGCCGTCAGCACCACGGACGTGCCGGTGCGCTGCAGGAGGTAGTGCTGGATCCCGTTCGTGATCGCCGCGAAGGCGACGACGACGGCGATGATCGCGATCAGGCCACCGAGCGGCTGGGCGCGCTGCACGTGCTGCACGACCTGCTGCAGCAGCAGCGGCTGGGCGAGGGAGGCGAGCGCGCCGAGCACGCTGATGCCGACGACGACGCCGAGGACGCCGCGGTGCTCGCGGAGATAGGGCAGGAGGTCGGTGAACCTCGCGCGCGGTCCGGCTTCGGCGCGCGCCCGGCCGAACCGGCGGGAGGGGGTGGCTGTGGTGGTGGTCATCGCTCGTTCATCGTCGCCCGTACCGCTTATGCACTGCCTGACGGGTCACGCCCAGCAGCGTCGCGATGAAGGCCCACGAGGCGCCCGCGACCCGGGCCCGCCGCACGGCGATGGCCTCCGCGCGCTCGAGCTCGCGGCGCTGCGCGGCGATCCTCCCCAGCGTCTCCATCGGGTCGTCCGACTCCGCGGCCGCGACCGTCACGGCGTCCTCCATCTCCGACATGTGTCAACTATAGTTGACGGATGAGAGGGCACGGTACCGAGTGCCCTCTCGGTTGTCAACCCGAGTTGACACCGCCCGTTTCCACTGAGCGGAAGCAGACCGGCGGGCATCCGCCGCACCTGGCACGGTGGTCGGGACGCGAAGGAGCGGCCATGACGGAACGGACAACGGTGGCGATCGTCGGCGCGGGACCCGCCGGGCTGCTGCTCGGCCTCGTGCTCGCCGCCGCGCGCGTGCCGTTCGTGATCGTCGAGAACCGCTCCCGCGAGCACGTGCTGTCCCGTATCCGGGCGGGCGTGCTGGAGCAGTCGTCGGTCGACGTGCTCGACCGGTTCGGCCTCGCCGAGCGGCTGCACGCCGAGGGACTCGTGCACGGCGGCATCCACCTGCAGGTCGAGGGCCGGCGCTTCCACGTCGACTTCCAGGACCTCGTCGGCCGCACGGTCACCGTGTACGGGCAGCAGCAGGTCGTGCTCGACCTCACGCGCCGGCACGACGAGCTGGGCAGCGCCGTGCACTACGGCGCCGGCGACGTCACGCCGGTCGACGTCACGGGGGACGAGCCGCACCTCCGATTCGTCGCCGGCGGCGAGCAGCACGACCTGGCCGCGCGCTTCGTCGTGGGCGCCGACGGCTACCACGGCGTGTGCCGCACGGTGATCCCCGCGGAGGTCCTGCAGCCGGCGGAGCGCGCCTACGACTGCGCGTGGCTCGGCGTGCTGGCCGACGTGGCGCCGAGCACCGACGAGCTGATCTACGCGCTGCACCCCGACGGCTTCGCCATGCACTCCATGCGCAGCCCGTCCGTGAGCCGCCTCTACCTGCAGGTCGACCCGGGCGAGGACATCGCCGCGTGGAGTGACGAGCGGATCTGGGACGGCCTGCAGGAGCGGCTCGGCAGCCCTGGCTGGACCCTCACGCCCGGGCCGATCACCGAGAAGTCGGTCACCCCGATGCGCTCCTCCGTCGCGCGCACGTTGACCTACGGACGCCTGTTCCTCGCCGGCGACGCCGGCCACATCGTGCCGCCCACCGGCGCGAAGGGGCTGAACGCGGCCATCGCAGACGTCGCGATGCTCGGTGACGCGCTCGTCGCCGCGGTCGGCGGAAGCGAGAGGCTGCTCGCCTCCTACAGCGACCGCGCGCTCGCCCGGCAGTGGAAGATCCAGTACTTCTCCCAGTGGATGACGGACATGCTGCACATCCCGGGCCCCTCGGCGCCCCCGGAGGAACGCCGCTTCCGCTACCGCAGCCGGGTGGGTCAGCTCGACTTCGTCACGGCGTCCCGCTTCGCCCGGCAGACCCTCGCCGAGCAGTACACCGGATTGGCCATCGCATGACCGACGAACCCACGCAGCGCCTCATCAGCGGCGAGATCGCCGAGGCGCATCGCGCCGCCGCCGCGCGTGCCTCGCGGCATCCGTCGCGCGAGTTCGCCCCGTACCGGTCGAGCGCGCTGCGGCATCCGACGCACGAGCTCGTCCGCGTGGACCCGGAGGAGATCGAGCGGGTCGCCCCCGCCTTCGGGCACGTCGACGTCGACCCGTACGAGAGCGACCTCACCATCCAGCACGCGGGGGAGCCGCTGGGGGAGCGGATCACGCTGACCGGCCGCGTGCTCGACGGTGAGGACCGGCCCGTGCGCAACCAGCTCGTCGAGATCTGGCAGGCGAACGCCTCCGGCCGCTACGTGCACAAGCGGGACCAGCACCCCGCCCCGCTCGATCCGAACTTCACCGGCGTCGGCCGCACCCTCACCGACGACACGGGCGCCTACCGGTTCGTGACGATCAAGCCGGGTCCCTACCCGTGGCGCAACCACCGCAACGCGTGGCGCCCGGCCCACATCCATTTCTCCCTGTTCGGCAACGCCTTCACGGAGCGGCTCGTCACGCAGGTCTACTTCCCGGGCGATCCGCTGTTCGCCCTCGACCCGATCTACCAGTCGATCCCCGACCAGGCCGCGCGCGACCGCCTGGTCGCGACCTACGATCACGATCTGACGGTGCCCGAGTGGGCGACCGGCTACCGGTGGGACATCGTGTTGACCGGCGCGACCGCGACGTGGCGGGAGGACGAGCATGGCGACCAGTGAGCCGGATCAGGCCCGCGTCATCGCGCCGGAGCGGCTGGCGCGCGAGGAGGCGCCGGCCGGTGTGCCTGAACTCGTGCAGACGCCGTCGCAGACCGTCGGCCCGTTCTTCGGCTCCGCGCTGCCGTTCGGCGGCGGCCCCTTCCTGGTGTCGCCCGGCGCACCGAAGGCGATCCGCCTGCACGGCTCGGTGCTCGACGGCGCCGGTGCAGCCGTGCCCGACGCACTGCTCGAGGTGTGGCAGCGGGACGCTGAGGGCCGCGTCGTCGCCGAGCCCGGCAGTCGTCGCCGCGACGGCGGCGTCTTCACCGGCTTCGGCCGCGCGGCGACGGAGGTCGACGGCGGGTACGAGTTCCGCACGGTGCTGCCCGGACCGGATGCGGGGGGCGCCCGCTGGGCGCTGGTCACCGTGTTCGCCCGCGGGCTGCTGCACCATCTGTTCACCCGCGTCTACTTCGTGGCCGACGGTGAGTCCGAGCCGTCCGACGCCCTCCTCGACCGGCTGCCGCCGGAGCGCCGGCGCACCCTGCTCGCGCATCCGGACGCCGACGGCGCCTACCGGTTCGACGTGCGGCTGCAGGGCGAGGATGAGACGGTGTTCCTCGACTACCCCGGGCCGCGATGACCGGCCCCGTCGATCTCGGCCTCCTCGACGCCGCGACCGCGCACGCCGCCGACGCCGTCTCGGACGGTGCGTACGCGGCGGCGATGGTCGACGTCGAGCTCGCCCTGGTCCGTGCGCTCGCCCGAGTCGGTGGCGCGCCCGAGGCCGCGTCCGACGAGAGCTGGGCAGCGGATGCGGTCGACGTCGCCGCCGTCGCCGCGGGCGCCCGGGCCGGCGGCAACCCGGTGATCCCCCTGCTCGCACAGCTGCGCGCCGCGGCGCCGGCCGCCGTGCGGGAGGTGCTCCATCTCGGCGCGACCAGCCAGGACGTGCTCGACAGCGCCACGATGCTCGTCGCCGCCCGCACGCGGTCCCGGATCCACGCCGCGCTGACCCCGGTGCTCTCGGGACTCGCCGCGCTCGCCGACCGACACCGCGCGGCACCGGGGGTGGGGCGCACCCTCGCGCAGCAGGCGGCACCGACCGTGTTCGGCCTCCGCGTCGCCGTGCTGCTCGACGGCGTGCGCCGCGCCGCCGGCCACCTCGACGCGCTCGAGCTGCCGGCGCAGCTCGGCGGATCCGTGGGCACACTCGCCGTGCTCACCGATCTGCTCGGCGCCGACCGGGCGGACACCGTGCGCCGCCGGTTCGCGGACGAGCTCGGCCTCGCGTTCCGGCCGACCGTCTGGCACGTGGAGCGGGGCCCGATCGCCGAGCTCGGCGCCGCCCTCGCCGTGCTGATCGGCGCCCTCGGCCGGCTCGGCCTCGAGGTCGCCCAGGGCACCCGCACCGAGTTCGGGGAGCTCGAGCTCGGCCTCGGGGCGGACGAGGGCGGCTCCTCCGCGATGCCGCAGAAGCACAACCCCGTGCCCGCGATCCTGCTCGTCGCCGCCGCCCGGCGTGCTCCCGGGCTCGCTGCCACGCTGCTCGGCGCGCAGCTCGCCCTCGACGACCGGCCCCCGGGGGACTGGCACGCCGAGTGGCAGCCCCTGCGGGAGCTGCTGCGACTCGCCCTCGAGTCGGCCACCCTCGCCGGCGACGTCGTCGCCGCGCTCGAGGCGGATCCGCAGCGCCTGCGCGGCCACCTCGACGACGGGCGCGGCGCCGTCCACGCGGAGCGGGCCCAGTGGGCGCTCGCCTCGCACCTCGGCCGGGCGAGGGCGCAGGAGCTCGTGCAGC
>DASYJR010000055.1:0-6485 GCA_035996305.1 Amnibacterium sp.
GCACCCCGACGGATCTCGTCGGTGAGCGCTCGACGCTCACCGGGCAGCACCTCGCGGAGTACGTCGGCGCTCGAGGTTCGGAATGAGCACGACGCCCGAGGGGACGCCGAGCGGTCCTGGCTCCGGCGTCCCGGAAGCACCGCTCTCGCGCCCGGGAACCACCGCCTCCGGCTCGCCGCCACGCCGCCGGAAGGCGACCTCATGATCGAACACACCGTCTGCTTCACCCTCGTCCACGCGGAGGGGTCGGATGAGGAGCGGGGGTTCCTCGAGCGCGCGACCACGACTCTGACCTCGATCCCCGTCGTGACGGGCTTCACGATCCGGCGCCAGGTCAGCCCGAAGAGCGACTACCGCTTCCAGTTCCGGATGATGTTCGCGGACTCGGCTGCCTACGACGCCTACAACCGCGACCCCGCCCACGTGCGCTTCGTCGAGGAGCACTGGACCACCGAGGTCCGCTCGTTCGAGGAGCTCGACTTCGTCCCCTGGGACTGAGCCTGCTCGAACCGCGTGCAGCGGCTGCTCCTCCGCGGCTCCAGATGGAGAAGGGCGCCGGTCCACCGTTGACGCCGCGCGGAGCGCCCCCCTACGCTTCTTGAAACGATTCAGCGGCAGCACGCCGCAGGAAAGGCCCGAAGCACGATGCCGTCCTTCACTGAGATCACCGATGCCCTCGCCACCCAGGCCATCGAGTTGCCCTCCTGGGCCTTCGGCAACTCGGGAACCCGGTTCCGGGTGTTCCCGCAGGCCGGCGTCCCGCGCGACCCGTACGAGAAGATCGCGGACGCCGCGACGGTGCACGAGCTCACGGGGCTCGCCCCGTCCGTCGCACTGCACATCCCGTGGGACGAGGTGGACGACTTCGCCGCCCTGCGCCGGCACGCGGAGGACCTGGGCGTCGCGCTCGGCACCATCAACTCGAACACGTTCCAGGACGAGGCCTACACGCTCGGCAGCCTCGCCTCGCAGGACGACGCGGTGCGCCGCCGGGCGGTGGACCACCACCTGCGGTGCATCGAGATCATGGGCGAGACGGGCTCGAAGGATCTGAAGATCTGGCTGGCGGACGGTACGAACTACCCGGGTCAGGACGATCTGCGTGCCCGGCAGGACCGGCTCGCCGAGGCGCTGCAGGAGATCTACGCGGCCATCGGCGACGGGCAGCGGCTCGTACTCGAGTACAAGTTCTTCGAGCCGGCGTTCTACCACACGGACGTGCCGGACTGGGGCACCTCCTACTCGCAGGTGGCGACCCTCGGCGACAAGGCGTTCGTCTGCCTCGACACCGGCCACCACGCGCCCGGCACGAACATCGAGTTCATCGTCATGCAACTGCTCCGGCTCGGGAAGCTCGGCTCGTTCGACTTCAACTCCCGGTTCTACGCCGACGACGACCTCATCGTCGGCGCCGCGGATCCGTTCCAGCTGTTCCGCATCCTCGTCGAGGTGATCCGGGGCGGCGGCTACGGCCCCGACAGCGGCGTCGCGTTCATGCTCGACCAGTGCCACAACATCGAGAAGAAGATCCCGGGCCAGATCCGCAGCGTCCTGAACGTGCAGGAGATGACGGCGCGGGCGCTGCTGCTCGACCGCGACGCCCTCTCCGCCGCGCAGCGGGCCGGTGACGTGCTCGGCGCGAACTCGGTCTACATGGACGCGTTCTACCGCGACGTGCGCCCGGATCTCGCCGCGTGGCGCGGGTCCCGCGGCCTGCCCGCCGACCCCATGCGCGCCTACGCGGAGTCCGGCTACCAGCAGCGGATCGAGGCGGAGCGCGTCGGCGGCGCCCAGGCGGGCTGGGGAGCATGACGACGCGGGTCTGCTTCCGCCTCCAGCTGAAGCCGGAGCGCGCCGAGGAGTACGTGCAGCGCCATCGTGATGTGGACCGGGGCATGCTCGACGCCATCCGCGATGCCGGACGCCGGAACTACTCGATCTTCCTCGGGGACGACGGCCTCCTGATCGGCTACTACGAGGTCGACGACGTCGCCGCCTCCGCTGCGGCGCTCGCCGGCGACCCGCGGACCCGTGCCTGGGAGGCCGAGTCCGCCACCTTCTTCGCCGACCTCGAGGGTCGCCCCGATACGGGCGCCACCGACCTGGTCGAGGTGTTCCACCTCGACGGGCGGCGCTCCGACCGCTGACCGAGGGAACGGACCACACGATGACGAACCCCACCGCCGCCGAGCTGATCGCACGTTCGAACCGGCTCGGCGCCGATCCGCGGAACACGAACTACGCAGGCGGGAACACGTCGGCGAAGGGCACCGAGACGGATCCGGTGACCGGGGAGCCGGTGGAGCTGGTCTGGGTGAAGGGCTCCGGGGGCGACCTCGGCACCCTGACGGAGCCGGGGCTCGCGGTCCTGCGCCTGGACCGGCTGCGGTCGCTGGTGCCGGTGTATCCGGGCGTCGAGCGCGAGGACGAGATGGTCGCCGCGTTCGACCACACGCTCTTCGGCAGGGGCGGCGCTGCGCCGTCGATCGACACCGCGATGCACGGCCTCGTCGACGCCGCGCACGTCGACCACCTGCATCCGGACTCCGGCATCGCGATCGCCACCGCGGCGGACGGCGAGCGGCTGACCCGGGAGATCTTCGGCGACCGCGTCGTGTGGGTGCCGTGGCGGCGGCCCGGCTTCCAGCTCGGGCTCGACATCGCGGAGATCAAGCGCGGGAACCCGCACGCCATCGGCACGATCCTCGGCGGCCACGGCATCACGGCGTGGGGTGACACCAGCGAGCAGGCCGAGGCGAACTCGCTCGAGATCATCCGCACGGCGGAGGCGTACCTCGCCGAGCACGGGAAGCCCGAACCGTTCGGCCCGGTGGTCGAGGGCTACGAGCCGCTGCCCGACGCGGAACGGCGTGCCCGTGCCGCGGCACTCGCGCCGACGATCCGCGGGCTCGCGTCGCACGACCGCCCGATGGTCGGGCACGTGACCGCCTCCCCCGAAGTGCTCGACTTCCTGGCACGCGCCGAGCACCCGCGGCTCGCGGCGCTCGGCACCTCCTGCCCCGACCACTTCCTGCGCACGAAGGTGAAGCCGCTCGTGCTCGACCTGCCGGCCACGGCCGGCGTCGAGGAGCAGCTCACCCGGCTCCGAGAGCTCCACGAGGCCTACCGGACCGAGTACCAGGCGTACTACGACCGGCACGCCACCCCCGACTCGCCCGCCATCCGCGGCGCGGATCCCGCCATCGTGCTCGTGCCCGGCGTCGGCATGTTCAGCTTCGGCGCGAACAAGCAGACCGCCCGCGTCGCCGGCGAGTTCTACGTCAACGCGATCAACGTGATGCGCGGCGCCGAGGCCGTCTCGACCTACGCCCCGATCGACGAGGCGGAGAAGTTCCGGATCGAGTACTGGACCCTCGAGGAGGCCAAGCTCCAGCGCCTCCCGAAGCCGAAGACGCACGGGACCCGCGTCGCGCTCGTCACCGGCGCGGCCAGCGGCATCGGCAAGGCCATCGCCACCCGCCTCGCGGCGGACGGCGCCTGCGTCGTGATCGCCGATCTCGACCTCGCCACGGCGCAGGCCGCGGCCGCGGAGCTCGGCACGGCGGACGTGGCCATCGGCGTCGCCGCGAACGTCACGGACGAGGTCCAGGTGCAGGCCGCGATCGACGCGACCGTGCTCGCGTTCGGCGGCCTCGACCTCGTCGTGAACAACGCCGGCCTCTCGCTCTCCAAGCCGCTGCTCGAGACCACCGCCGCCGACTGGGACCTCCAGCACGACGTCATGGCCAAGGGCTCCTTCCTCGTCTCGAAAGCGGCCGCCCGGGTGCTCATCGACCAGGGCATGGGCGGTGACGTGATCTACATCTCGAGCAAGAACTCGGTGTTCGCCGGCCCCAACAACATCGCCTACTCCGCCACCAAGGCCGACCAGGCCCACCAGGTGCGCCTACTCGCCGTCGAGCTCGGGGAGCACGGCGTGAAGGTGAACGGCATCAACCCCGACGGCGTCGTACGGGGCTCCGGCATCTTCGCCTCCGGCTGGGGCGCCGACCGTGCCAAGACCTACGGGATCCCGGAGGAGGACCTCGGCCGGTTCTACGCCCAGCGCACCATCCTCAAGCGCGAGGTGCTGCCCGAGACCGTCGCCAACGCCGTCGCCGTGCTCACCGGACCCGACCTCAGCCACACCACCGGCCTGCACATCCCCGTCGACGCCGGCGTCGCCGCCGCCTTCCTGCGGTGACACACTCGTTCGTGCGCAATCGATGGAGTTCCTCGCGTGACCGGGCCCGGATCCGCATGACCTCGTCGGACAGCGGCGGAACCTCCGTCGTTCGCGCCGGGGAGAACGAGGTCACGCGATGAAGGCCGTCGCGGCCGTCGACCTCGGCGCGACGAGCGGACGGGTGATCCTCGGATCCGTCGGGCACGGCGAGGTGAAGCTGCGGACCGTCGCGCGCTTCCCCAACACGCCCGTGCGGCTGCCGGACGGGCTGCACTGGGACGTGCTCTCCCTCTACTCGGCGGCGATGAACGGGCTCGGCGTCGCGTCCCGCGAGGAACCGGAGCTGGTCGGTGCCGCCGTCGACGCCTGGGCCGTCGACTACGCGCTGCTGCTCGGCGACCGCATGATCGGCAACCCGTACCACTACCGCGACGCCCGCACCGCTGGCGGCGTCGCGGCGGTCCACGCCGCCGTCGGGCCCGAGGAGCTGTTCCGCCGCAACGGCCTGCAGCACCTCCCCTTCAACACGCTGTTCCAGCTGGCCGCGTCCGCCTCGTCGGGCGCCCTCGACGCCGCGGACGGCTTCCTGCTGATCCCCGACCTCATCGGCTACTGGGCCACGGGACGCCGGGTGGCGGAACGCACGAACGCGTCGACCACGGGCCTCGTGCGGGCCGGCGAGGACGAGTGGGACGCCGAGCTGCTCTCCCGCCTCGGCCTGCGGTACGACCTGCTGCCGCCGATCGTGGAGCCCGGCACCGTGCTCGGCCCGGTCTCCTCCCTCATGCGCGAGGAGTTCGGCATCCGGCACGGCTTCCCGTTCACCACGGTCGGCTCGCACGACACCGCCTCCGCGGTCGTCGGCGTGCCCTCGACCGGCGACGACGCCGCCTACATCTCCTGCGGCACCTGGTCGCTCGTCGGCACCGAGCTGCCGTCGCCCGTGCTCACCGACGAGGCGCGGGCCGCCGGCTTCACGAACGAAGGCGGCGTCGACGGCCGCATCCGCTTCCTGAAGAACGTGATGGGCCTCTGGCTGCTCTCCGAGTCGATTCGATCGTGGGCGAACGCCGGCGATCAGCGGGACCTGGACCAGCTGCTGAAGCAGGCCGCCGACGCACCCCCGGACGTGCCGGTCTTCGACGCGAACGACCCGCGGCTGCTGGCGCCCGGAGACCTGCCCGCCCGGATCGAGGCCCTGTTCGCCGAGCGGGGGATGCGGCCCCCCGCCACCACCGGCGAGTTCGTCCGCAGCGTGCTGCAGAGCCTCGCGAACGCCTACGCCGACGCGCTCCGGGACCTGGAGCGCCTCACCGGCCGCACCATCAGGACCGTGCACCTGGTCGGCGGCGGGGCGCAGAACGAGCTGCTCTGCCGGCTCACCGCCGACGCGTGCGGGCTCCCCGTCGTCGCCGGCCCGGTCGAGGCCACCGCCATCGGCAACCTGCTCGTGCAGGCGCGCACCCACGGCCTGCTGGCCGGTGACCTCGAGTCGCTCCGCAGCGTCGTCGCCGTCTCCTTCCCGCTCCGCGCCTACGCCGCGGGCACCCGCAGCGACCGAAAGACCTGAGGCATGGTCCAGCGCCAGCTCCCGAAGCCCGTCGACGTCTTCGAGTACCTGAAGTTCAAGAAGCCCGAGCTCGACCGCAAGAAGGCGCGGCTCGCGGCGGCGCTGACGATCGAGGACCTGCGGCGGATCGCGAAGCGGCGCACCCCGAAGGCGGCGTTCGACTACACGGACGGATCCGCGGAGGGCGAGATCTCGATCGCCCGCGCCCGCCAGGCGTTCGAGGACGTCGAGTTCCACCCCGAGGTGCTCCGGGACGTCGAGCACGTCGACACCACCGCGACCGTGTTCGGCGCCCCATCGGCGCTGCCGTTCGGCATCGCGCCCACCGGGTTCACGCGCCTCATGCAGACCGAGGGCGAGACGGCCGGCGCGGGCGCGGCGAACGCGGCGGGCATCCCCTTCACCCTCTCCACGCTCGGGACCACCTCGATCGAGCACGTGAAGGAGGCGAACCCCGGCGGCCGCAGCTGGTTCCAGCTGTACGTGATGCGGCAGCGGGAGATCTCCTACGGGCTCGTCGAGCGCGCCGCGGAGGCGGGCTACGAGACCCTCTTCTTCACCGTCGACACCCCGGTCGCCGGCGCTCGGCTCCGGGACAAGCGCAACGGCTTCTCCATCCCGCCCCACCTCACCCTGAAGACGCTGCTCGACGCCGCACCCCGGCCGTGGTGGTGGATCGACTTCCTCACGACGCCGAAGCTCGAGTTCGCCTCGCTCACCTCGACCGGC
>DASYJR010000056.1:0-1660 GCA_035996305.1 Amnibacterium sp.
TCCGTGTCGGCGTCGCCGGGAATCGCGACGGGACGGCGGGAGTACTGTCCGCTCATGCATCGAGGGCGCCGGGTCGCCGCGTTCGCCGAGGCGAGCGGGCACCGCGACGGCCGCACCCACGACCTCGCGCCCCTGGGATGAGAACCCGGACGGCCCTGCGCCGGACGGCCCCGCTGGTCGCCGTGACGTTCGCCTCCGTCGTGCTGCTCCTCCTGGCCGGGTGCTCCGCCGTGGCGCTGCTCCGCGCTCCCGCGGCTCCGCCGCCCACGCCGACCGAACGCGCGGGCTCGACCGACGACACCGGCTCCGCCGCCTATCAGCGGCGGCAGGCCCTGCAGGAGCGGGTCGACCGCTACCTCCATTGGCTGGGCGCGCAGCCGCGGATCCATGCCGAGGGCTACATCGACGGCGTCGCCGACGGGCAGCACCTCACCGCGACCCTGCTCTGGTACGGCGACGACGCGTACCGGGCGGTCGCCGTCTCCGCCGGGCCGCGGTTCGGGGTCACCGTGCGGATCCAGCAGCGCCCGCAGTCGCTCGCGCAGTTCATCGCCGCGCAGCACCGGGTTGCCGCGGCGCGGGACCGGCTCGCGGCCCTCGGCTTCCGGCTCAGGGTGGTCGACGGGATCGGGGCGCTGCCGGCGCCGCTGACGATCTCCGGGACCTTCGATCCGTTCGCCGACCGCGCCGCGGTCCGCCGGCTCGCGACGCGGGCGGCGGGGCAGCCCGTGCGGGTCGAGGCCGACACCGGCGCGCTCCCCGGACCCGCCTTCTTCGGGCCGTTCCCCATCCGCTTCGGGCTCGACCCCGGCTGGAGGTGAGCGGCGGGGCGCGGTCTCATCGATCCCGCAGTGGGGTGCCCTAGCCTCCCGCCATGGACTGGGGCCTGCTGATCCCGATCGTCGTCCTCGTGGTGCTGATCGTGGTCCTCGCGATCTACCTGTGGGCGACCTACAACGCGCTGGTGACCCTGAAGACGCGGGTCGACGAGGCGTGGAGCGACATCACCGTGCAGCTGAAACGCCGGGCCGACCTCATCCCGACGATCATCGACACGGTCAAGGGGTACGCGGCGCACGAGAAGGGCGTCTTCGAGAACCTCGCGCGAGCGAGCGCCGAGACCCTCTCGGCACGCACGCCCGCCGAGGCGACGGTCGCCGAGAACCACATGCAGCAGGCCCTGAAGTCGATCTTCGCCGTCGCGGAGGCGTACCCCCAGCTGCAGGCGAGCACGACCTTCCTGCAGCTGCAGTCGGAGCTGGTCGACACCGAGGACAGGATCCAGGCGTCGAGGCGCTTCCACAACGGCGGTGTCCGCGAGTTCAACACGAGGATCCAGGTGTTCCCCGACGCCCTGTTCGCCCGTCGGCTCGGCTTCACCCGGCGCGACTTCTTCGAGGTGGCCGACTCCGCGGCGATCGCCGAACCGCCCCGCGTGCAGTTCTGACGCGTTCGAGGTCGACGCGGATCAGGCGGCGTCGGAGACGGCCTTGCTGACCGCGGTCGGGGCGTCGTACTCGCCGTCCGGGATGCGGCGGAGGGCGTCGAGCACGTTCCCGCCCGCGCCCTCCTTCTCGGCGGTCTCGAGGAGCGTGTCCTTCGACGCCGGGTAGTCGACGCCGCTCAGGAACTTCTGGATCTGGATCGGGTTCGGCGCATC
>DASYJR010000057.1:0-18126 GCA_035996305.1 Amnibacterium sp.
AAGTCGCCGCCGCCGCGCGCCGTGCGGAGCAGCCCGTTGCGCTGCTTCAGGGCGCGGTCGTAGTCGGCGAGGACGCCCGCGAGCCGCGGCGTGCGCTGCACGAGCAGCTCGTCGAGGAACCGCCTGCGGGCCGACGGCTCACCACGGACGAGCGCGAGGTCCTCGGGCGCGAACAGCACGCTCGAGACGGCGCGGGTGATCTCCCGCGGCCGCACCGCACTCCGGTTCAGCTGTGCACGGTTCGGCCCCGAGCGGTTCAGCTGCACCTCGGCGAGCACCTCGCGGTCCCCCGCCACGACCACGGCACGGATGACGGCGCTGTCCTCCCCCGCCCGGATCAGCGCGGCGTCGCCGGCGACCCGGTGCGACGAGAGCGTGGTCAGGTAGCCGATCGCCTCGACGAGGTTCGTCTTGCCCTGGCCGTTGCTGCCCGCGAGCACGTTGGCGCCGGGCACGAACTCGAGCTCGGCGGTGCGGTAGTTGCGCCAGTCGGTGAGGCTCAGGCGGAGTATCCGCACTCCGCCTCCTTCCTCGTCCCCGTCGCGTCGACCGTCCTACTTGGTCGGATGCAGATCCTGCGCGGCCTTCGCGTCCGCCGCCTTCACCGCATGGCCGCCGAACTGGTTCCGCAGCGCCGCGACCGCCTTCATGGCGGGCGAGTCGTCCTGCCGGGAGACGAACCGCGCGAAGATCGCCGCGCTGATCGCCGGCATGGGGACCGCGTTCTCGATGGCCTCCTCGAGGGTCCAGCGGCCCTCGCCGGAGTCGTCGACCCAGCCGTCGATGTCCACGAACTCGGGGTCCTGGTCCAGCGCCCGCACCATCAGCTCGAGCAGCCAGGACCGGATGACCGTGCCGCGCTGCCACGCCTTGAAGGTGCCGGGCACGTCGGCGACGTGCGGCGACGCGTGCAGGAGCTCGTAGCCCTCGGCGTACGCCTGCATGATCGCGTACTCGATGCCGTTGTGGACCATCTTCGTGTAGTGGCCCGCGCCGACGGGCCCCGCATGCACGAAGCCCTCCTCGCGGGGACCCTCGGGGCGGAGGGCGTCGAACACCGGCAGGACCTTCCGGACCTGCTCGTCGCTGCCGCCGACCATCAGGCCGTACCCGTTCTGCAACCCCCAGACGCCGCCCGAGACACCGACGTCCATGAAGTCGATGCCGTGCTCGGCGAGCTGCGCCGCGTGCTTCTCGTCGTCGGTGAACTTCGTGTTGCCGCCGTCGATGACGAGGTCGCCCGTCTCCAGCACCCCGGCGAGCGAGTCGACCACGGAGTCGGTGATGCGGCCGGCGGGGACCATCACCCAGACGATGCGCGGGGCCGGGAGCGCGGCGGCGAGGGCCGCGAAGTCCTCCACATCGCTGACGTCCGGATTGGTGTCGTACCCCACCACGTCGATCCCGGCCTTCTTCAGGCGGGACCGCATGTTGTTGCCCATCTTGCCGAGCCCGACGAGACCGATCTTCATACCGTTCTCCGAATCCGTGAGGAAGGTCAACGGAGCAGCAGGTTCGGCTGGAGGAGGTAGCGGTAGTCCTCGGCGCCGGCCTCGTCCTTCGAGCGCTGACCGGTGATGAGCACCGGCCCGGGCTTGTTCGGGTTCTCCGTCTTCGTGAACGAGAGTCGCACGAACTCCGTGTGCACTCCCGAGAGTCCGTCGAGCAGGAACTGGGGCTTCAGCGAGACGACCATCTCCTGGCCGGTCAGCACGGCGTCGAGCTGCTCGGACGCCTGCGCCTGCTCGCCACCGGCCGCCTCGAGGGTCAAGCCCTCCGCGCTGAACGAGTACTTGAGCGCGGCCTCGCGCTCGAGCACGAGCTGCACGCGGCGGGTGGCCTCGACGAGCTCGGCGGTGCTGAGCACCGCGAAGTGGTCGACCACGTCGGGGAACAGCCGCCGAACCGGCGGGAAGTTGCCCTTGATGAGCAGCGACGTCACCGTGCGCCGGTCGGCGCTGAAACCGATGAGCTCACGATCACCGCCGCGGGTGATCGAGATCGTCACGTCGCCGCTGCCGCCGAAGGTGCGGCCGACCTCCTGCAGGGTGCGGGCCGGCACGAGCGCCGTGCTCTCACCGGTCTGCTCGGTGTGCCACTCGATCGCACGGATCGCGACCCGGTAGCGATCCGTCGCCACGAGGCCCAGCGAATGCTCGCCGGCCTCGAGCTGCACGCCCGTGATCACCGGCGTGACGTCGTCCCTGGACGCCGCCACCACGACCTGGGCGATCGCGGCCGAGAAGTTGCCGGCGGGGATGACACCGGTCGGCTCCCCCACGACGGGCAGGCTCGGATATTCCGCGACGGGCATGCTGAGCAGGGTGAAGCGGGCGCTGCCGCCGCTCACGACCACCCGGTTGTCGTCCGTGCGCACCTCGACCGGGGCCGCTGGAAGCCGGTTCGCGATGTCGGCGAGGAGCCTGCCGGAGACGAGGACCCGGCCCGGTTCCTGCACCTCGGCGTCGATCTCGGTGCGCGCAGACACCTCGTAGTCGAACGAGGACAGGGTGAGCCCGCGCTCGGTCGTCTCGATGAGCACGCCGGACAGGATCGGCAGGGTGGTGCGCTGGGGGAGCAGCTTGACGGCGAACGACACGGCGTCGCTGAAGACGTCCCGGTTCGCCTGAAATCGCACTGCTGTCTCCTCATCGCCGGTGGGGGGTTCCCGGTGGGCCCTGCCCCCGGTCACAAGGTCGTGAGCATGCTAGCGGGTGCCCGCTCCCGGCGATCCGGACGGCTGCCGTCCCGGTCGCTCCGCTGTCCACAGCGCGGAATCGGGTGGAGGGGGAGATGGATCAAGAAGGACAACACCACTCTTAACAGGTGTGCACACTGTGGATAACCCCGGGGAGGCCGCATCCCCGGCCGGAACTACACGACTGCAAGATGTCGAAACCGTGCGGAGGCACCCTCCGGAGAACGAGCCGGGGATGTTCGAGCGCCGACCGGCTCTGCACACGTCCCCCGTCCGAGGGGGTCGCCGCGGGCGCCCTCGTCCACAGTTATCCACAGGCAGTGCACATGGGAGTGGATTCATGCCGTGGACGGCGATCCATCCCCCTGTTGGCAAGTGTGTGGGATGCCGCCGACACCGCGGCAGCCCGCGTCCGGGGGCCGTGGTCCTGCTCATCCCCCTACGGACGGATCCGCACGCTGCAGCGCGCCGGCATGTCCGTACGGCGCCGGGTGGCCGAGTGGGCCGCCGCGGCGGCTACTTGCGGTAGCGCTGGTCCTGCTTGATGCGGCTGGTGAGCTCGGAGACCTGGTTGTAGATCGAGCGCCGCTCCTTCATCAGCTCGCTGATCTTCTTGTTCGCGTACATGACCGTCGTGTGGTCGCGGCCGCCGAACAGCTGCCCGAGCTTCGGGAGCGACAGGCTGGTCAGCTCCCGGCAGAGGTACATGGCGATCTGCCGCGCCGACGCGATCTGCTGCGACCGCGACGAGCCGTAGAGGTCGTCGACCGAGAGCTTGAAGTACTCGGCGACGGCACTGATGATGTCGGCCGGCGCGATCACGTTGTCCTCGTCGAGGGTGATCAGGTCCTTCAGCACCGTCTGGACGAGCTGGAGGTCGACCGGCGACCGGTTGAGGCTCGCGTAGGCGGTGACGCGGATGAGGGTGCCCTCGAGCTCGCGGATGTTGCTCGACACCTTCGACGCCATGAACTCGAGGATGTCGTCGGGGACCTGCAGCCGCTCGCTCTGCGCGCGCTTGCGGAGGATGGCGATCCGGGTCTCGAGGTCGGGGATCTGCACGTCGGTGATGAGGCCCTGCTCGAACCGGGACCGCATCCGGTCCTCGAACCCCGTCAGCTGCCGCGGCGCCAGGTCCGAGGTGATGACCACCTGCTTGTTGTGGTCGTGGAGGGTGTTGAAGGTGTGGAAGAAGGCCTCCTGCGTGGAGTCCTTGCCCGAGAGGAACTGGATGTCGTCGATCAGCAGGATGTCGACGTCGCGGTAGCGGCGCTGGAACCCGGCGGCCTTGTTCGTCGCGATGGAGTTGATGAAGTCGTTCGTGAACTCCTCGCTCGACACGTACCGCACGCGGATGCCGGGGAAGAGCCCCATCGAGTAGTGCCCGATCGAGTGGAGCAGATGCGTCTTGCCGAGGCCTGACTCGCCGTAGATGAACAGCGGGTTGTACGCCTTGGCCGGCGACTCGGCGACCGCGAACGCGGCGGCGTGCGCGAACCGGTTCGACGCGCCGATGACGAAGGTGTCGAACGTGTAGCGGGCGTTCAGCCGGGACTCCGTCGTCGCCCGCTCGTCGGCGCCCTCCGGCGGGAAGCCGGCCGCGGTGGCGCGGGGGATCTCGGCCGTCTCCGGCCGGGGAACCGCCGCGACGGGGGCCGTGCTGCTCGACGTGTACGGCTCCGGCGTGATCTCCGGGTTCACCGTCACGGCGAACGTGTGGATCTCGAAGTCGCCGGACAGTCCGCCGATCGCCTCCGTCAGCGGCATCCGCGCGCGCTGCTCGAGCATCGACCGGGTGAAGTCGTTCGGCACCTCGAGGTAGATGACCCCGGCCATGATGCCCTTCGGCTCCACGAGGTTCATGAAGCCCTGCAGCTGCGGACCCACGCGGACGTCGGAGTCCAGGGCCTCACGGATGCGGGCCCAGGCGTCGGCGGCGACCTCGGGCACGGTTCGGCTCCTCCAGGTGCGGCCGCCGGGGATCGACGGGCATGCGGAAGCGGCCGGCGGGCCGCGGGGGTGGGGCACGACGCGACCTCGATGGAACATCGAGTCACCGGACGGGCGCCCACGGTAATCCCCGCATGTTTCCACAGACAAGTCCACATCGGTGGATTGACCTGTGCAGAACCTCGACTTCCGGTTGAGGGCGAGACCCCGGACGGCCTCGATCCGCGCAGGGCCGGGCACCGCCGTGCGGCTCCCCGGGTCCTGGTGTACTGTGATGCGGTTCCGCGGCGCGTTTGCAGCGCCCCACGACTTGCGCCCCGATCCGGCGACTCCACCGGCTCGCGCGGGCACCGGCACTCCCGAGGGGATCCTCATGACCAAGCGCACGTTCCAGCCGAACAACCGCCGACGCGCCAAGGTGCACGGCTTCCGCCTGCGCATGCGCACCCGCGCCGGCCGTGCGATCCTCGCCGCCCGTCGGCGCAAGGGTCGCACCGAGCTCTCGGCGTAACGCCGCGACGGTGCTCGCCAAGGCGAACCGGGTCACCTCCGCGACCGACTACCGGCGTCTCGTCCGATCCGGTCGGCGATCGCGGGGCTCCTTCACCCTCGCCTACGGGCGCCGCACGGTTCCCGGCGACCCCCTGCGGGTCGGCGTGATCGTCGCCCGCAACGTCGGCGGTGCCGTCGTGCGCAACCGCGTCCGCCGCCGGATCAAAGCCGCCGCGTGGCCGCTGGCCGCCGAGGTCTCCGGGCTCGACGTGGTGGTCCGGGCGCTGCCCGCGGCCGCGACCGCGAGCTGGCCCGACCTCGCCGGCGAGGTCAGGGGCCACGTGACCGACCTCGCCGAGATGGTGCACCGATGATCGCCCGCGCCGGTGTCGCGCTCCTGCTCGTCCCCCGCAACGCGGTCATCGTTCTGCTGAAGGCGTACCGCGCCGTGATCTCGCCGCTCTACGGCGACGTCTGCAGGTACCATCCATCCTGCTCGCGCTACGCGCTCGAGGCCGTGCAGCAGTCCGGCGTCGTGATCGGTTCGGCGCTGGCGGTGGCCCGGATCGTCCGGTGCAATCCGTGGTCGCGGGGAGGCGTGGACGATCCGCCTCGACGGCTGAGGCCCACCTACCGCATCACCAAGCTCGGCTTCGTCGGGCACGTCGAGCACTCAGGAGCCTGACCCCAGTGGACATCTTCGGCACCATCCTCTGGCCCTTCAAATGGGTCATCGAGGCGATCCTCGTCGCGTTCCACTCCGCCTGGAGCGTCGTGGGGCTCGACCCGACCGACGGCCTCACCTGGATCCTGTCCATCCTGGGCCTCGTGCTGGTGGTGCGCGCAGCGCTGATCCCGCTCTTCGTGCGGCAGATCAAGAGCCAGCGCAAGATGCTCGAGATCGCGCCGCAGCTGAAGAAGATCCAGGAGAAGTACAAGGGCAAGCGCGACCAGTTCTCCCGCGAGGCGATGAGCCGGGAGACGATGGATCTGTACAAGCGGACCGGCACCAGCCCGTTCTCCTCGTGCCTGCCGCTGATCGCGCAGATGCCGATCTTCTTCAGCCTCTTCCAGGTGCTCGACAACGCGCAGAAGCACCCGGAGGCCGCGGGCATCGGCCTGCTCTCCGCGCCGCTCGCCCACTCGTTCGGGACGGCGAAGCTGTTCGGCGCCCCGTTGGCGGCGACGCTCACCGCCAACGGCGGCAACGCCCTCGTCTCCGTGATCGCCATCGCGATGATCGCCCTGATGACCGCGTCGCAGTTCATCACCCAGCTGCAGATCATGTCGAAGAACGTCTCCCCGGAGACGATGGCGAGCCCGATGTACCGCCAGCAGAAGATGCTGCTCTACGTCCTGCCGCTCGTCTTCATCTTCTCGGGCATCGCATTCCCGCTCGGCGTGATGTTCTACTGGGTCTTCTCGAACCTGTGGACGATGGGGCAGCAGTTCATCGTCATCCGCAACTCGCCCACGCCCGGCAGCGAGGCCGCGAAGGCGCGCGAAGCGCGGCTTGCGAAGAAGGCGGCCAGGAAAAAAGGCGTCGCCGGCGCCGACGCCGGCGCGACGAGCCAGGCTGACGTCGCCCACGCGCCGCGGACGAACACGCAGCGCAGCCAGCCGGTGAGCAAGGCCCGCGCGAAGCGAGCAGGGGAGCGACGAGCGTGAGCACCATCGACGAGGGCGCGGCCCCCACCGAGGTCGACGACGCGCACGTGGGTGCCGACCGGCCGGAGCAGGCGGAGGAGCCCGGGAACGGCGCCGGATCCGCGACCGACGGAGCCGCCGACGCGGAGTCCGGCGACGCTGCGCCCGTCGATGTCGGCGACCTGGCCGCCGACGCTGCGCCCATCGATGTCGGCGACCTCGCCGCCGACTACATCGAGGGACTGCTCGACATCGCGGACCTCGACGGCGACATCGACATCGAGGACGAGCACGGCCGCACCACGCTCGTCGTGAGCGGTGGCGACCTGCGGCTGCTGTCCGCCGCGGAGACCGTCGGCGCGCTGCAGGAGCTCACCCGGCTGGCGGTCCAGACGCGCACCGGCGACTTCGCCCGGCTCACGCTCGACATCGGCGGCTCGCGCGACCAGCGGTCACGCGAGCTCGCGACCCTCGTGCAGCGCGCCGTCGACGCCTTCGCAACCGGTGACGACCGCTTCGAGCTCGATGCGATGTCGTCCTACGAGCGCAAGCTGGTGCACGACCTCGCCGCCGCCCAGGGCCTCGGCTCGCACTCCGAGGGCGAGGGACCGGGCCGGCACATCGTGCTCACCCCGGCGTGAGCGATCCGGTCGAGCCGGAACCCGCGGTCGCACAGCGCGTCTTCGGGCCCGTCCTCCCACTCGTGCGTCGGTATGCGGCCGATCTCGCCCGATCCGGCGTCGAGCTCGGCCTCATCGGCCCGCTCGAGCCCGCGCGCCTCTGGACGCGTCACCTGCTCAACTGCGGCCTCGTCGCTCCGCTGATCCCGCACGGATCGACGGTCGCCGACGTCGGCAGCGGCGCGGGGCTGCCGGGGCTCGTGCTCGCCGCCGCGCGTCCGGACCTCCGCATCACGCTCATCGAACCGATGGAGCGCCGCGTCGTGTGGCTGCAGGACGAGATCGGCCGGCTCGGACTCGAGCAGGTCACCGTTCGGCGCGCCCGCGCCGAGGAGGTCGGCGAGCGGTTCCAGGTCGTGACCGCCCGCGCCGTCGGTGCGTTGAAGAAGCTCCTCCCGGTCGTCGTGCCGCTCGTCGAGCCCGGCGGATCGATCGCGTTGATGAAGGGCGCGGGGGTCGAGGAGGAGATCCGGGCGGCCGACCGGGTGATCCGGCGCCTCCGCCTGGCGGACCTGCGGGTGGAGATCGTCGGAACGGGCATGGCCTCCCTGGAAACACGGGTTCTGGTGGCTACAGTGCCCGATTGACCGTGGCCGCATCCGGCCCCGCTCCCCCACCACCAAGGACCGCTGTGAAACCCAGCTCAGCCCTCGAGGCCCGAGGCTCCTCCGGCTTCGACGACTCCACGCCGCTCGCCCGCGAGCTCGCCGACATCACGCTCCGCCGTGCCCGCATCCAGTCCACCGCACTGCCGAAACCCACGTCCACGCGCATCTTCACCGTCGCGAACCAGAAGGGCGGCGTCGGCAAGACGACCACCACGGTGAACCTCGCCGCCGCGCTCGCGAAGTCGGGCATGCGCGTGCTCGCGATCGACCTCGACCCGCAGGGCAACGCCTCGACGGCCCTCGGGGTCGAGCACCGCCACGACACGGTGAGCGTCTACGACGTCATCATCGGCGAGACGCCCATGGGGGAGGTCGTGCAGTCGAGCCCCGAGTTCCCGACGCTCGACTGCGTGCCCGCGACGATCCACCTGGCCGGCGCCGAGATCGAGCTCGTCTCGCTCGTCGCCCGCGAGCAGCGGCTGCGCACGGCGCTCCGGGCCTACCTCGACTCCGCCGAGGACCCGTACGACTACGTCTTCATCGACTGCCCGCCCTCGATCGGGCTGCTGACGATCAACGCCTTCGTCGCCGCGACCGAGGTGCTGATCCCCATCCAGTGCGAGTACTACGCGCTCGAAGGGCTCAGCCAGCTGCTCCGCAACATCGACCTCATCGAGAAGCACCTGAATCCGCACCTCGCCGTGTCGACGATCCTGCTCACGATGTTCGACGGCCGCACGAACCTGGCGAACCAGGTCGCGAACGACGTCCGGGAGCACTTCCCGAAGCAGGTGCTCGCCAGCGTCATCCCGCGCTCGGTGCGGATCTCGGAGGCGCCGAGCTACCAGCAGAGCGTCATCACCTACGACCCGAGCTCCCCGGGCTCGCTGTCGTACCTGGAGGCGGCGGCCGAGATCGCCCGTCGTGGAGCGGCCGCGTGAGCGCCCCGAAGCGGACCGGCCTCGGCCGAGGGATCGGCGCGCTGATCCCCATGAACGAGCACACCGTCGACACGTTCTTCACGCCGGGCATCGGCGGCACGGCGACGGCCATCGCTCCGGACGACCTGGTCGCCGTGCCGGGTGCGCGCCTCGCGGCGCTCGACCCCGACGACATCCGCCCCAACCCGCAGCAGCCCCGCACCGACTTCGACGCGGAGGCGATGGCGGAGCTCGTCCACTCCATCCGGGAGAACGGCGTGCTCCAGCCGATCGTCGTGCGGCCCCTGCCGCCCGGCGAGGACGCGCGCTACGAGCTGGTCATGGGCGAGCGGCGGCTGCGCGCCACCAAGCTGGCCGGCCTGCGCACGATCCCGGCGGTCGTCAAGGACACCGCGGACGAGCAGATGCTGCACGAGGCGCTGCTCGAGAACCTGCACCGGTCGCAGCTGAACCCGCTCGAGGAGGCGTCGGCCTACCAGCAGCTGATCGCCGACTTCGGCATCACGCACGAGCAGCTCGGCGCCCGGCTCGGCCGGTCGCGCCCGATGATCACGAACACGGTCCGCCTGCTGCGCCTGCCGGAACACATCCAGCGCAAGGTCGCCGCCGGCGTGCTCTCCGCCGGGCACGCCCGCGCGGTGCTGTCGGTCGTGGATCCCGAGATCATGGATCGGCTCGTCGACCGGATCATCAACGAGGAGCTGAACGTGCGGCAGGCCGAGGCCGCCGCCATCCGCATGGCGGGCCCCGGCAAGGCGAAGAAGTCCACCGGCCGACGCAACGAGCATCTCGACGAGATCGCCGACCGGCTCGGCAGCCGATTCGACACGCGAGTGCGGGTCAACCTCAACGCCAAGCACGGTCAGATCGTGATCGACTTCGGCTCCGTCGCCGACCTCAACCGCATCCTCGCCGACATCGGCGAGGATGCGTGGGAAGAGGGCGAGGCCCGCGAACGGATGCTGGAGCAGCGCAAGGCCTGAGGTCCCATCGCCGCGGATCGGAGAACGCTCGCAGCACGCCGATCCGGCGAGGGATCGGGCGGCGGACGCTCAAGATCTCCGGAACGGCGCGAGATCAGGGCTGTGTGAGCGCCAGGCGGGTCAGCGCCGCGTAGGCCTCGCCGAGGTCCCGGCCGGTCGACTTCAGCGCCTGCGGCAGCAGGCTCGTCTCGGTCAGCCCCGGCATCACGTTGACCTCGAGGAACCAGGGCCGGCCGTCGGCGTCGACGATCATGTCGGACCGGGACAGGTGTCGGAGGCCGAGCGCCGTGTGCGCGAGGACGGCGAGCTCCCCCGCCGCCGCGGCGGCCTCGGTCGTGATTCGGGCCGGCGTGTAGAACCGCGTGGCGCCCGCCGTGTACCGCTCGTCGAATCCGTAGACGCCCGAGCGGGGGACGATCTCGACGGCGGGAAGGGCCTGCGGGCCGTCCTCGTGCTCGATCACGCCGACGGCGATCTCGGTGCCCGTGACCTTCGCCTCGATGAGCGCTTCGTCCGCGTAGGTGAAGGCGTCCATCATCGCCCGGGGCAGGCGGTCCGGCTCGTCCACGACGGTGACCCCCTGCGCGGATCCACCACGGGCCGGTTTCACGACCGAGGGCTCGGGGAACGCGGCGAGGATCGCGTCGATCGCGGCATGGGCGCCGATCTCGCGGAACACCTCCCGGGTCAACGTCACCGATCGTGGGGTCGCGCCGCCCGCCGTGGCGACGATCCGCTTCGCGGTCGGCTTGTCCCAGGCGAGGCGCGTCGCGTCGCCCCTGGTGCCGATGAACGGCAGGCCCGCCGCGTCGAGCAGCGAACGGAGCGAGCCGTCCTCGCCGCTCGCACCGTGCAGCACCGGCCAGATGATGCTCGGGCGCTGCGCGAGCAGGGCGGGGAGCAGGCGCGGGTCCGAGTCGAGCGTCCGGACCGTGAATCCGAGCCGCGTGAGGGCGTCGGCGACGCGCCTCCCTGAGCGGAGGGACACGTCCCGCTCGTGGGAGATCCCCCCGGAGAGCACCACCACGTCGCCGGCGTCGGCCATGGGCCCGTTCCTTCCTTCGCTACCGGAGGTCCGGCGGCGGACTGGTGACGGCCCGGTCGGGCCTGCGCGGGGAGAGGGAACCGGTGCCCTCGAAGGCCCGGACGAGCTCGAGCTCGCCCCCGATCACCGACGCGAGCCGCTGGATGCCGATCCGGATGTCGTCGGGCGTCGGGTAGCAGAACGAGAGGCGCATCTGGCGGCCGCCCTGGCCGTCGGCGTAGAAGCCGGTGCCGGGCGTGTAAGCGACGAGCTCGCGCACCGCGCGCGGCAGCATCTGCTTCGAATGCAGCTCCGGCGGCAGGGTGACCCACACGTAGAACCCCCCGTCCGGCACCGTCCAGCTGAGGTTCGGCAGGAAGGTGCGCAGCGCGTCGAGCATGGCGTCACGCCGCTCGCGGTAGACGTCGCGGAAGCGGCCGATCTGGCTGCGCCAGTCGACCGTCTCGAAGTACTCGCTGATCAGGTAGTGGGCGAAGCTGCTCGGCGAAAGGATCGCGGACTCCGCGGCGAGCACGAGCTTCTCGCGGATCGCGTGCGGGGCGACCGCCCAGCCGACGCGGAAGCCGGGCGCGAAGGTCTTCGAGAACGACCCGAGGTAGACGACGCCGTCCGGGTTCAGCGTGTGGAGGGGCGGCGGCGGCGGCGCGTCGAACCAGAGCAGGCCGTACGGGTTGTCCTCGACGATGAGGAGCTCCTCGCGGCGGCAGATCTCCACGATGCGGGGCCGGCGCTCCGCCGACAGGGTCACACCGGCCGGGTTGTGGAAGTTCGGCACCGTGTAGAGGAACTTCAGGCGCTTCCCGGCCGCCCTGAGCGACGCGATGCTCGCTTCGAGCGCCTCGGGGATCAGCCCCGCCTCGTCGAGCGGCACGTGCACGACCTCGGCCTGGTAGGAGCGGAAGACGCCGAGGGCGCCGACGTAGCTCGGCCCCTCGGCGATGACGACGTCGCCGGGATCGAGGAACAGCTTCGAGACGAGGTCGATGGCCTGCTGGGAGCCGGTGGTGGTGACCACGTCGTCCACCGAGGCGGTGACGCCCTCCAGGGCCATGATCTCCAGGATGTGCTCGCGCAGGCGCGGCAGGCCCTGGCCGGAGCCGTACTGCAGCGCGGCGGCGGCGTCCGTGAGCAGCAGGCGGTCGATCGCGGTGGCGAGCAGCTCGCGGGGGATCGCGCGCACGTACGGCATGCCGCCCGCCAGGGAGACGACCTCGGGACGTGACGCGACGGCGAAGAGCGCGCGCACCTCGCTGACCGACAGGCCGGAGGTGCGATCCGCGTAGGCGCCGAGCCACGGGTCGAGGTCGTCGCCGCCCGGCACCTGCAGATCGGTCACGTGCTGAATGCCTCCCGCCGGCCCGGGGTTCCGGAACGCGCGTCGAGCCTACGGCAGGCGCCCCGAGGGGCTCCGCCGACGAGGTCCGGAGCTCAGGCCAGCACGCTCGCCAGGTCGGCCTCGATGGCGGGCTTCGGCTTGGCGCCGATGACCGTCTTCACGACCTCGCCGCCCGAGTAGAGCTTCATCGCCGGGATCGAGGTGATCTGGTACCGCATCGCGGTCTCCGGGTTCTCGTCGACGTTCAGCTTCACGATCTCGATCTTGTCGGCGTGTTCGGCCGCGATCTCCTCGAGGACGGGGGCCACCCTGCGGCACGGCCCGCACCACGCGGCCCAGAAATCGACGAGCACGGGCTTCTCCGCCTGCAGCACGTCCTTCTCGAACGTGGCGTCGGTCACTTCGCGCATCGCGCTTCTTCTCCTTGACTTCTCTTCGGATCGATCGGATCGGCAGCCTACGCGCGTCAGACCAGCTGGCCGGACGGCGTGAGCGGGGTGCCGGCTGCGGGCGCCTCGCCGGGGGCGGAATCGCCGAGGGCGGGCGCGAGCAGGTCGGCGGGCAGATCCGCGAGGTAGTGCTCGGCGTCGAGGGCCGCGACGGTGCCCGACGCGGCGGCCGTGACGGCCTGGCGGTAGGTGGGGTCGAGCACGTCGCCCGCGGCGAAGACGCCGGGGAGGGAGGTGCGGGACGAGCGGCCCTGGACGGCCACGGTGCCGGCCGGGGTGAGCTCGAGCACGTCCTTCACGAGCTCGGTGCGCGGGTCGTTGCCGATCGCGATGAACAGGCCGTCGAGCGGCAGGTCCCGGTCGGGCTCCCCGACGGTGGACGCGAGACGCACGCCGGAGACGAGGTCGCCGCCCTGCACCTCCGCGACGGTCGAGTTCCAGATGAACTCGATCTTCGGGTTCTCGAACGCGCGCTTCTGCATGATCTTCGACGCGCGGAGGCCGTCCCCGCGGTGGATCACGTACACCTTCTCGGCGAAGCGGGTGAGGAAGGTGGCCTCCTCCATCGCGGAGTCACCGCCGCCGACGACCGCGATCGTCTTCCGGCGGAAGAAGAACCCGTCGCAGGTGGCGCACCAGGAGACGCCGTGGCCGGACAGCCGGTCCTCGCCCTTGATGCCGAGCCTGCGGTACGCCGACCCGGTGGCGAGGATCACGGTGAGGGCCTCGAACGTCGTGCCGCTGCCGGTGCGCACGCGCTTCACGTCGCCCTCGAGCTCGACCTCCACCACGTCGTCGAGGAGGATCTCGGCGCCGAACCGCTTCGCCTGCTCCATCATCCGGTCCATGAGGTCCGGGCCCTGCACGCCGTCGGGGAAGCCCGGGAAGTTCTCCACATCGGTGGTGTTCATCAGCTCGCCGCCCGCCTCGACCGAGCTCGCGATGAGCAGCGGCTTCAGCTCGGCGCGCGCGGCGTAGAGCGCCGCGGTGTAGCCCGCGGGGCCGGAACCGATGATGAGGACCTGACGCATCGATCTGTCTCCTTCGTGGGTGGCCGGACCACCCTGCGTTCAAACCGTCGGATGGGGACCGCTATTCCGCACGTGCCGGGCGGAAGCGGTCGGTGACGAGGCGGGCAGCCACCCCCAGCTCGGGAGCCCGGAGGGCTGCGAGCACGGCGGTGTAGACGACGACGACGGTGAGCCCGATCAGGACCGTGCCCGCGAAGCCGCCCCACCGGGTGGCGACCGTCCAGCCGCCCGAGTACCCACCCGTGAGCGCGAGGACGAGCAGGCCCACGAGCAGTGCGGGGACCGCCGCGACGAGGTAGCGCAGCAGCGCCCTGTCGAGCCCACCGTCGGCGAACGGCCCGATCCGTCGCCGGAGCAGCCGCGCGGCGACCACGAACTGCACGATCGTGCCGATCGAGACCACGGCGGCGATGCCGGCTGCGGTCCACCGGTAGGGCAGCAGCGCGCAGAGCAGCGTCCCGGCGACCACCACGACGAGCTGCACGAGCGTGAACCGGAAGGGGGTGCGCGTGTCGGCGAGCGCGTAGAAGCACCGCTGGACCACGAACAGCGCCGTGAAGGGCAGGAGCCCGAGCAGATAGGCGACGAGCACCAGCGCCATCGCGTGCGCGTCCGCCGGTGACCGGCTGAAGAAGGCCGAGAAGGGGACCGCGGCGGCGAGGAGCGCGGCGTCGGCGACCACCATGAGGAGCAGCACGATGCGGAGGGCCTGCCGGACGTCGTCGCGCAGGGCGCCGTGGTCGCCCGCCGCGGCGTGCTCGCTCATCCGCGGGTAGAAGACCGTGATCAGCGACACCGTGATGATCGAGTGCGGCAGCATGAAGACGAGCCACGAGTAGGACATGACGGTGACTGACGCGTCGCCGCCGCTCGCCGCCGTGGCCACCCGGGTCTCGATGAGGCCCGAGAGCTGGGTGAGCACGAGCATCCCGAACGTCCAGCCGGCGGCCTTGCCGGTGGCCGACAGGTTCACGCCGCGCCATCGGAAGTCCGGGCGGTACGTCAGGCCCGCTCGCCGCCACGCGAGCGTGAGCACGAGGGCCTGCGCGGCGATGCCGAGCGTCGCTCCGCCGGCGAGCAGGACGGTCGCGACCGGCCCGAGCGGCCGGGACGAGTCCGCCTCCCCGAAGAATGCGAGGAAGGCGACGAGGGTCGCGATCGACACGACGTTGTTGAGCACGGGGGCCCACGTGTACGGGCCGAAGGATCGCCGCGCGTTCAGCACCTCGCCGAGCACGCTGTAGAGGGCGAGGAAGAACAGCTGGGGGAGGCTCCAGTAGGCGAACGTGATCGCGATCGCGAGCGTGGCCGGCTTCGACACGAACAGCGGCATCAGCCACGGTGCCCCGGCCGTGACGAGCACCGTGACCACCGCGAAGACGAGCACCGCGATCGTGACGAGCTTGTTCACGTACGCCTCGCCCCGGTCCTTGCCCGTGCTCGCGCGGACGATCTGCGGGACGAGGACGGCCGTCAGCAGGCCGCCGCCGATGATCGCGTAGATGCTGTTGGGCACGTAGGTCGCGGCGTTGTAGGCGTCCGGCAGGAAGCCGCGGCTGCCGATGACGTACGACAGGAGCGCGGTGCGGCCGAAGCCGAGGATCCGGGACACGATCGTGCCCGAGGCGAGGATCGCGCTCGCACGGCCGATACCGGTGGCGCCGCTCACGGGGTGCCCTTCAGCCGCCGCCTCGCGCGGCGGACGTTGCGGTAGACGCCGGTGCCGAACAGGGCGAGCAGCGCGGCGACGAACACGACCGCGCCGATGGCCTCCCATCCGGCGTTCACCGTGATCTTCACGGTGGAGGGGCTGCCGATGACGTGGCCGTCCTTCGTCTTCAGGGTGAGGGTGACCGCGACGTCGCCGTTGCTGATCGACTTCACGGGCAGCTTCGCCTTCGCGCCGCCCAGGGCCGGGATGTCGATCACCTCGGTGCCCTCGATGTGGAGCCTCCCGTTGCTCGCCGTGCCCGACAGCACGACCTCGACGGGCTCGTCGAGCTGGTTCGTCACCGTCACGGGCAGGCTGCCGCTTCCTCCCACGTAGTTGATCGAGCTGAGGCGGTCGATGCGCACGTTGCTGACGAAGCGGTCGAACTGTTTGGTGACGGCTCGTACCCCGGCTGTCCAGCCCGTCTCGGAGGACCGCCAAGCGGTCGACAGGACGCCGAGCAGGGCGAGCCGCTGGGGGCCGGTCAGCGTGGCTGCGCGGGTCCGGACCGCGGTGCCGAGATCTCGGACGTCGGCCTCTCCCTGGACGGCCGCGCGTGCCGGAGTCAGGCGGGCCGCCGGAGTCGAGCCGGGCCGTAGCCGCACCGCCGTGGGCGACGGCGTGTTCGCGAGCGTGGCGAGGGAGGTGCCGGCGATCCAGCGCTGGGCCGACAGCTTCGCGAGCACGCGGGCCAACGCCGGGGCGCCCCCGGCACGCGACGGGACCGCGAGCACCGCCGACGCCTCGTGGGTGAGGGCGTCCGTGCCGAGCAGGCCGACGAGCTCGGCCAGGGCCGCGTCCTGCGGCACGTCCGACCCCGACGCCGCGGTCGCGAGGAGCCGGGACGCGGTGGCGTCCGCCACGAGCACCGAGGCCGAGCCGATGCGAGCGTGCGGGCCCGCGGCGCGGCGGCGGTCGCTGTCGCCGACGTCCGAGGACGACAGCATGGTCACGGGGTAGCCGGACGCGGCGAGGAAGCGGAGGTCGGCCTGGGTGACGGTGCCCGGCACGGGCCACGCCACGTCGACGGACGCGTACTGCCACCGCAGCAGGTCCGCGTCGCTCGGCGTCGTGGTCGTGGTCGTGCTCGGCGTGGGGGTCGGCGTCGGGGACGCCGAGGCGGTCGTCGGCGGGGTCGGCCCAGGGCCGGGGGTGGTGACCGTGCCACCGGCGAAGGACGTGGGCGCGAGCACCTTCGCGGCGCCGGCCGCCCGCTGCAGGGTCACGTCGCCGTCGGCGTAGGGGAGGCGGATCACCTCGTTCGGCAGCGCGTCGAGACGGCTCAGCAGCCCGGTGGCGGAGGCGGGCGCGGCGCTGCCGGCGAGCCGGATGGACGCCTGCACCTCGGGGTCGAGCAGGACGGTCGCCTGCGGGTCCGCCTCCGCGGCGTCGACCGCGCGGGACCACGCGCCGCCCGGATCCGTGAGCGTCGGGAGGTCCGCGGCGGGTACGACACCGGTCGTTCCGGCGGGCGCGGTGAGCGGGACGACCGTGCCGAACCCGACGCGACCGCCGAAGCCCTTCGGGATCCGCGTGGCGGCCGTGTAGGCGAGCACGCGCGTCCCGCCGGCGTCCAGCTCGGCGCCGACGAGCCGCGCGCCGGCGGATCCGTCGATGACGCTGTCGACCACGGTCGTCGCGAGGTGGACGTGCATGCGTGCGGTGCCGCCCGGCGGAACGGACGGCGACCGGGCCGTGGCGAGCAGGAAGCCCTGCAGCACAGCCCCGGGGTGCTCGATCTGCTGGGTGAGGGTGCTCACGCCGACGACCGGAGCCTGCTCGAGGGAGACGCGGAGGGTGCCGCCGGCGATCGTGCCGGTCCCTCGGTTCGTGATCGCGAGGTCGAGGTCGAGCGCGGCGCCCGGCGGGAGCACGCCCGCGTTGCGCGGCGCGATGCTCATCGTCGCGGAGGTCGTGGCCGCCTGCGCCGGGGCGACGGCGAGGACGCTCAGCATCGCCGCGATCACGCCTCCGGCGGCGAGCCGGATCCCGGTCCTCACCTGGCCGAGCCGGACGCGCGCCCCCCGGTCCCCAGCATGGCGGCGAGTCTACGGGCGCCCCCAGTTCGGGGTGGGACGGCCCGCCGACCGGGGCCGTGCGGCCCGGACGGTCGCCGACGCCGCCTCGTAGGCTGTCGGCCATGCATCCGGTCGCCGCCGCCATGCCGCGGTTGGCGGCCCTCGCCGAGCGCCCGGCCGTTCGGCGGGTCGCGCGGGCCTTCGAGGAGTCGGGCCACGAGCTCGCCCTGGTCGGCGGTCCCGTGCGCGACGCGCTGCTCGGGCGGGAGGTCACCGACCTCGACCTCACCACCGACGCGCGCCCGGACGTCGTCGAACGGCTCGTCGCGCCGCTCGCCAGCGCGCAGTGGGACGCGGGCAGGGCGTTCGGGACGGTCGCCGCGCGCGTCGCCGGCGAGACCGTCGAGATCACCACCTACCGCCGGGACGTGTACCAGCCGTCCTCCCGCAAGCCCGAGGTCGTCTTCGGGGACACCCTGGACGGCGATCTGCGCCGCCGCGACTTCACGGCGAACGCCGTCGCGGTCCGCCTCCCGT